>NZ_JBEPDB010000022.1:0-101543 GCF_040300025.1 Dactylosporangium sp. NPDC000555
AGGGGCCGCGCAGCGCAGGCGAAAGTGTCCGCGGAGCGGGCATGGGGGGTCCGGGGTGGGAACCCCCCGGCAGCGCCGCGTCGGAGGCGCCGCCAAGCTAGGAACTGCGCCGCCAGGCTAGGAACTGCAGGGGCGGGGACGGCGCCCAGGGCGCAGGGGCCGCGCAGCGCAGGCGAAAGTGTCCGCGGAGCGGGCATGGGGGGTCCGGGGTGGGAACCCCCCGGCAGCGCCGCGTCGGAGGCGCCGCCAAGCTAGGAACTGCGCCGCCAGGCTAGGAACTGCAGGGGCGGGGACGGCGCCCTGGGCGCAGGGGCCGCGAAGCGCAGGCGAAAGTGTCCGCGGAGCGGGCATGGGGGGCTCCGGGGTGGGAACCCCCCGGCAGCGCCGCGCCGGAGGCGCCGCCAGACTAGGAACAGCCGCCAAGCTAGGAACAGCATAGACTCGCCCCTGCGATGCATGCTCTCTTCGAGGTTCCCCAGTCCCGCCCGCCGCAGCCCGAGGCCCCGGCGGCGCAGCCCAGACCGCCCAAGCGTGACCTGCTGGAAGGGCTCAACGGCCCACAGCGCGACGCGGTGACCCACGAGGGCCAGCCATTGCTCATCGTGGCCGGCGCCGGGTCCGGCAAGACCAAGGTGCTCACGAGTCGCATCGCCTACCTGCTGGCGGCGCGCAGCGTGCACCCCGGCGAGATCATCGCCATCACGTTCACCAACAAGGCCGCCGGCGAGATGAAGGAGCGGGTCGCCCGTCTGGTGGGCAACCGCGCCCGGCTGATGTGGGTGTCCACGTTCCACTCCGCCTGCGTGCGCATCCTGCGCGCCGAGCACGACCACGCCGGGCTCAAGTCTACGTTCTCGATCTACGACGCCGACGACTCGCGCCGGCTCATGCAGCTCGTCGCTCGCGAGCTCGACCTCGACCCGAAGCGCTATCCGGCCCGCGGCCTGGCCACCCAGGTGTCCAACCTGAAAAACGAGCTGATCGACCCCGAGGCGTTCGCCGCGACCGCGAAGGGGCCGGCCGAGCGGGCGCTGTCGGAGGCATACACGCTCTACCAGCAGCGGCTCACCGAGGCGCACGCGCTCGACTTCGACGACCTGATCATGCGGGTCGTACACCTGCTGCAGAGCCACCCCGAGGTCGCCGAGAGCTATCGCCGGCGCTTCCGCCACGTGCTCGTCGACGAATATCAGGACACCAACCACGCGCAGTACATGCTGGTGAAGGAGCTGGTCGGGGACACTGGCGAGCTGTGCGTGGTGGGCGACGCCGACCAGTCGATCTACGCGTTCCGCGGCGCCACGATCCGCAATATCCTGGAGTTCGAGCGCGACTACCCCAACGCGCACACGATCCTGCTCGAGCAGAACTACCGCTCCACCCAGACGATCCTGTCCGCGGCCAATGCCGTGATCGGGCGCAACACCGAGCGTAAACCGAAGCGGCTGTGGAGCGACCAGGGCGCCGGCGAGCAGATCGTCGGCTACGTCGCCGACACCGAGCACGCCGAGGCCGACTGGGTGGCGCGGGAGATCGACCGGCTGTCGGACAACGAGGGCGTGCGCCCCGCCGATGTGGCGGTGTTCTACCGGACCAACGCGCAGTCCCGCGTGTTCGAGGAGATGTTCATCCGCTTTGGCCTGCCGTACAAGGTCGTCGGTGGCGTGCGGTTCTACGAGCGCAAGGAGGTCCGCGACGCGCTGGCCTACCTGCGCGCCGTGGTCAACGAGGACGACACCGTCAGCGTCCGCCGGGTTCTCAACACACCGCGCCGGGGCATCGGCGACCGCGCCGAGGCGTGCGTCGAGGCGCTCGCGAGCCGCGACCGGATCTCGTTCGGCGCCGCGCTGCGTCGCGCGAGCGAGGCCCCCGGAATCTCCACCCGCGCGGTCAACGCTATCGGCGACTTCGTGACGCTGCTCGACGAGTTGCGGGTCTTGGCCGAGACCGCGATGCCGGAGGAGGTCCTGGAGGCGGCGCTGGAACGCTCCGGATACCTCGGCGAGATCGAGGAGAGCACCGACCCGCAGGAGGCCGGCCGGGTGGAGAACCTGCAGGAGCTGGTCAGCGTCGCCCGGGAATATACCGAGCGCACCGAGGCCAACGTCGCCGTCGCCGCCGAGCAGGGTGACGCGACCGCGGTGCCGGGGCCGAGCGTCGCAGGGTTCCTGGAGCAGGTCTCGCTCGTTGCCGACGCCGACCAGATCCCCAGCGACGATCCCGACCACACCGGGGTCGTCACGCTGATGACCCTGCACACGGCCAAGGGGCTGGAGTTCCCCGTGGTGTTCCTCACCGGGCTCGAGGACAGCGTCTTTCCGCACCAGCGGGCGATGAGCGATCGCAAGGAGTTGGAGGAGGAGCGGCGGCTGGCCTACGTCGGGATCACGCGGGCGCGGCAGCGGCTCTACATCTCGCGCGCCGTGACCCGGTCGGCGTGGGGGCAGCCGTCCTACAACCCGCCGTCGCGGTTCCTCGAGGAGTTGCCGCCGGAGCTGGTGCGGTGGGAGCGGACGGATGCGGCGTACACCAGCTGGTCCGGGCGGGCGGGTGTCGGCGGTCGCGGCTCCGGGGCCACGCAGGCGCGGACGTCGTCGTTCGTTGGCGGGACGCCGAAGGCGGCGCAGCTGGCGGCGAAGCTGGGTCTGGACGCCTCGAAGCTGTCCACGGCTTCCGAGCTGCAGCGGGACGTGCCGTCGCTGGCCGTCGGGGATCGCGTCAACCATCAGCGGTACGGGCTCGGACGGGTGCTGGCCGTCGAGGGGGCCGGGCCTCGGGCTCAGGCGCAGATCGACTTCGGCGATCAGGTGATGTGGATCGTCCTGCGGCACGCGGCGTTGGAAAAGATCTGAAAGAACGGGCGTCCGTTTACGAGTAGATCGCTTCCGTGTGTTTCTGGACGTCTACGCCATGTCTGCGCATAAATGCGAGAGGCTCTATCGGTTCATCGTTCTTTCTCACCTCGAAATGCAGGTGGGAGCCGAACGAGTGGCCCGTGTCGCCGACCAGGCCGAGTTTGTCGCCCGGTTTGACCGGTTGGCCCTCTCGGCAGAGCAGTTTCGAGGCGTGGCCGTAGACGGTCACGATGCCGCCGCCGTGGTCGATCATCACGTTGTAGCCGTAGCCGCCGTTCCAGCGGCACAGGATCACCCGGCCGGCGGCCACCGCGGTGAAGGGGGTGCCCTGCGCGGCGCCCAGGTCCACGCCGGGGTGGAGGCGGCCCCAGCGCTCGCCGTAGAGCGAGGTCAGCGTGTAGTCGTGCAGGGGGAGGATCCACACGTCGGGGGCGGGCTGGTCCGCCGTCTCCGATGTGCTGCGCGCGCCGGCGCGGCCGGCGCGGTCACTCGAGCGGCTGGTGATGTCGTCGTAGTTGCCGCTGGCCTCCATCGACAGGGCGTCGGTGTGCGGCTCCGGCAGCGCGGCGGCGGTGCCCAGGGCCACCACGGCGGAGCCCACCATCGCCGTCGTCAGCACGGCCAGGTAGCGGCCGCCCGGGGCCGGTCGGCGACGCCGGCCGCGGTAGTTCGCGCGCGCGTATCTTGCGGGCAACGCGGTGAACCTCCGATTCCGGCAAATGCGTGATCGCGAAAGAATCGCGGAGTGAAGAGCTTTCGGCGACCGAATGTCACGGTAGCCACGCGATAATCCGCGGCACAAGCCGATCGGTGCGCCGCGCCGTGCGGATGGCGCGATTGTGCCCGTCGGGTTGGTTGTGCGTAACCGCGGCGTCGCACGCTCGTTGGGCGGCGGCGAATCGTTCTGAGGTATCTTCGGCCTGGGCCTCGCAACGATGCGGGACCAGGTGGCCGCCGCCGAACGGCCGGGAAGGACCGTGAGGATGAGCACGCGGACCCGCGTCGTCGTCGCCAAGCCCGGCCTCGACGGACACGATCGAGGCGTCAAGATCGTTGCCCGGGCGTTGCGGGACGCGGGCATGGAGGTCATCTACACCGGCCTGCACCAGACGCCCGAGCAGATCGTCGAGACCGTCATCCAGGAGGACGCCGACGCCGTGGGGCTGTCGGTGCTCTCCGGTGCGCACATGACCCTCTTCCGGCGGGTCGTCGAGCTGCTGGCCGAGCGGGGCGCGGCCGACGTGACCGTGTTCGGCGGCGGGATCATTCCCGACGAGGACCTGCCCGAGCTGGAGCGGCTCGGCGTGGCGCGGATATTCACCCCCGGCGCGACGACGCAGTCGATCGTCGAATGGGCCCGGGAAAACATCAAAGGCTGATTGGCCGGCGACGATTCGGGAAAAGGTTGAGGGGCCGGACGCACCCCTCACACGTCCGGCCCCTCTATCGCACGATGCCCCGCCGCCACCCCTCGACCGACAGGGCATCGGCCGTCTTGGTGCCGGCCCTGCCCCCGAGGCTTTCCCCGTGGGCGGGCCGACACTGCTCTCAACGACGGATCGCCGGGGCGGTTACGCATGTGCCGGGCCGTCCTCCGGAAGTGAAAAACCGGGTCGACCCGGGGCGGAGTGGAATCGGGCACATCGGGAGCCCGCGCGGCACTCGGCCGGGCGGCCATGGTTAGGCTGCGATCGTTGAGCCGTCCTCGCGATGGGGCAGGCGGCACGGTTGACGGAACGGGACCAACTGTGGACCTGTACGAGTACCAGGGGCGCGCTCTCTTCGCCAAGCACGGGCTCCCCGTGCTCGGCGGCGGTGTCGCCGAGACCCCTGAAGAGGCCCGTGCGATCGCCGAGGAACTCGGCGGCCGGGTCGTCATCAAAGCCCAGGTGAAGGTCGGCGGCCGCGGCAAGGCGGGCGGCGTCAAGCTGGCGGGCGACGCCGACGAGGCGACCGCGCACGCGACCAACATCCTCGGCATGGACATCAAGGGCCACACGGTCCACAAGGTGATGGTCACCAATACGGCCGACATCGCCGAGGAATATTACTTCTCCTATCTGCTCGACCGTGCGAACCGCACGTTCCTGTGCATCGCCAGCGTCGCCGGCGGTATGGAGATCGAGACTGTCGCGCACGACGCGCCGGAGAAGGTGGCCAAGGTCGCCATCGACGCGGTGAAGGGCGTCGACGAGGCGACCGCTCGCAAGATCGTTCAGCAGGCCCAGTTCCCGGCCGACGTCGCCGACCAGGTCGTGTCGATCGCGGTCAAGCTGTGGCAGGCGTTCGTCGCCGAGGACGCCACGCTGGTCGAGGTCAACCCGCTCGCGAAGACCGCGGACGGCACCGTGCTGTGCCTCGACGCCAAGGTCACCCTCGACGCCAACGCCGACTTCCGTCAGCCGGAGCACGAGGGGTTCGAGGACAAGGCCGCGGCCGACCCGCTGGAGCAGGCGGCCAAGGAGAAGAACCTCAACTACGTCAAGCTCGACGGCAACGTCGGCATCATCGGCAACGGCGCGGGCCTGGTCATGTCGACCCTTGACGTGGTCGCCTACGCGGGCGAGGGGCTGGGCAGCAAGCCGGCCAACTTCCTCGACATCGGCGGCGGTGCCAGCGCCCAGGTCATGGCCAACGGCCTGGAGATCGTGCTCGGCGACCCCGACGTGAAGAGCGTCTTCGTCAACGTCTTCGGCGGCATCACCGCCTGCGACGCGGTGGCCAACGGCATCGTGCAGGCGCTGCAGCTGCTCAAGGACCGCGGCGAGGAGGTCACCAAGCCGCTCGTGGTCCGCCTCGACGGCAACAACGCCGAGGAGGGCCGCCAGATCCTCGACCAGGCCGCCAACCCGCTGATCGAGCGGGTCGACACGATGGACGGCGCGGCCCGCCGGGCCGCCGAGCTCGCAGCGAGTGGGGTGTAACGACCATGGCGGTATGGCTGACCGAGTCCAGCAAGGTCATCGTCCAGGGCATGACCGGCGCCGAGGGCTCCAAGCACACCCGGCGCATGCTCGCCGCGGGCACCAACGTGGTCGGCGGCGTCAACCCGCGCAAGGCGGGCCAGCAGGTCGACTTCGACGGCACCAAGCTCCCGGTGTTCGCCAGCGTCGCGGAAGCGATCGAGCAGACCGGCGCCGACACCAGCGTCATCTTCGTCCCGCCGGCCGGCACCAAGTCGGCCGCGATCGAGGCGATCGACGCGCGGATCCCGCTCGCCGTGGTCATCACCGAGGGCGTGCCGGTGCACGACACCGCCGTGTTCTGGGCCCACGCCCAGGCGGCCGGCAACCAGACGCGGATCATCGGCCCGAACTGCCCCGGCATCGCCAGCCCGGGCAAGTCCAACGCCGGCATCATCCCCGCCGACATCACCGGCCCCGGCAAGATCGGCCTGGTGAGCAAGTCGGGCACGCTGACGTACCAGATGATGTACGAGCTGCGCGACATCGGCTTCTCGACGGCCATCGGCATCGGCGGCGACCCGGTCATCGGCACGACCCACATCGACGCGCTCGCCGCGTTCGAGGCCGACCCGGAGACCGCCGCGATCGTGATGATCGGCGAGATCGGCGGCGACGCCGAGGAGCGGGCCGCCGAGTTCATCAAGGCCAATGTGCGCAAGCCGGTCGTCGGCTACATCGCCGGCTTCACGGCCCCGCCCGGCAAGACCATGGGCCACGCCGGCGCGATCATCTCCGGCTCGGCGGGCACCGCCGACGCCAAGAAGGTCGCGCTCGAGGCGGCCGGCGTCGCGGTCGGCAAGACCCCGACCGAGACCGCCAACCTCATGCGGGAGATTGTCACCGCGCTGTGAGTGCAAGTCCGGACGGCCGGGGTTAGTGACCGGCCGTCCGGACTTTGGCAGAGTAAGGGCCGATGCCGACCACCCCAGAGGACCCAGACGAAGGGGCGCAGACCCGGCTCGCCGACCGCGAGACCGTCCGACTGCCGATCCAGCGGCGTGCGGTTCGCGGAAAGGATGCCGCCCGCCGCCCGGACCGGCGTGCCCCGCTGGTCCTCGCCGCCGTGGTCAACTCGCTGTGGGCGGCGGTCGTCTCGCTCGTGCCGACCCTCGTCGTGGTCTGGCTCATCTTCGCCCTCGACAACGCCGGCGCCCCGCTCGCGAACGTCCTGCGGCTCGGCCTGGGCGGATGGCTGCTCGCACACTGGGTACCGCTGCAGACCGGCATCGGCCCGGTCAGCCTCGCCCCGCTCGGCCTGACCGCGGTGGCCGCCTGGCGGGTGTATCGCGCCGGCGTGCACACCTCCCGGGCCATCGGCGCCCGGGCCCGTCTCCGCGGCACGCCGTGGTCCCCGTGGCCGGCCGCCCGCGCCGGCGCGGCCGTCGGTGTCGTCTACGCCGCGCTCGGCGCCCTGGCGGCCGTCCTCGCCGAGCACAAGGGCGTCGAGGTGTCCGCGGTGCGGGCCACCCTCACCTTCGCCGCGTTCGGCCTGGTCGCCGGCTCGCTCGGCGCCTTCGCCGAGGCCCGCGGGATCGCGCGGCTGGCCGCCCGCACGCCCCAGGTCATGCGTGACGCGACCCGCACGGGGGCCGTCGCCGCGCTGCTCGTGCTCGGCGCCGGCGCGGCCACGACCGGCATGGCGGTCGCCTTCAGCGGCGGCGACGCCAGCCAGATCATCGACGACTACCACACCGGTATCGCCGGGCAGATCGGCCTCATCCTGGTGTGCGCGTTCTTCGCACCCGACGTGACCGCCTGGGCGGCCAGCTACCTCGTCGGGCCGGGCTTCACCATCGGGTCGGAGACCTTCATCAGCGCGGCGCACGTGTCGGTGGGGCCCCTTCCCGCGGTACCGCTGCTGGCCGGTCTTCCCTCGACGCCCGCCACCGGCTATGCACCGCTGCTGCTCGGCCTGCCGCTGGCCGCTGCCCTGGTCGCCGGGTGGCTGCTGGCCCGGCGGTCGCTGCGCAGCGACCCCGGGCGCTCCTGGTTCCCGCTGCTCGGCGCGGCCGTCCTGGCCGGCCCGGTCGCGGGCGTGCTGCTCGGGCTCTGCTGCGCCGCCGCCGGCGGCTCTCTCGGTGCGGGCGGACTCGCCGACGTCGGGCCGCAGTCCGGCGCGGTCGCGTTCGTCGCCACGTTCATGATCTCCATCGGCGCGCTGCTGTCCACGGCCGCGACCAAGCTCGCGCTCCGCGCGAAAGGGGCGCGCGAGTAGCTCGCGCGCCCCTTTGCCCGGGAACCGGGCCGATCAGTAGAGCGCCAGGCTGCTCATGTTGAGCGCGAAGACCAGGATCAGCCACAGCACCCCCAGGACGGTACCGATACCGCCGCAGATGAGGCCGGCGAGCGCCTGGCCGCGGTTGTTGGCCTCGCCCTGCTTCACCTTGTTCATGCCCAGGTAGCTGAGCACGACGCCGGCGATGCCCAGCAGCAGGCCGATGTAGCAGCACACGGCGGGGATCGAGATGATGCCCAGGATCATGCCGATGAGGCCGAGGGTGTTCTGCGGCTGCGCGGGCGCGCCGTAGCCCGGGGCGCCGTAGCCGGCGGCCGGGTAGGCTCCGCCGGAGGTCGGGTACGCGCCGCCCGACGTCGGGTACGGAGTGCCGGAGACCGGGGGCTGCTGCGCGTAAGGGTCCTGGTAGGCGGGCTGCTGCGGCTGCGCGTAGGGATCCTGGTACGCCGGCTGCTGCGGCTGCGCGTACGGGTCCTGGTATGCCGGTTGGCCGTACTGCGGCTGCTGCCCGTACTGTGGCTGCTGCCCGTACTGCGGCTGCTGACCGTAGGGATCCTGGTTGGGCTGCTGCCCGTACGGATCCTGGCCCGGTGGTGGGTAGCCCATGGCTGTGGCTCCTAAGGCTGGGGACGACTCTCGCTGCGACGGGTGGTTCGCACCAGGGTAATCCCGAGGGGATACAGAACCACGGCAGCCTACTTGTCGCGATCAGCTCTGCGCAGGAGGAAGCGGTTGTGTATCGACAACTGGACCACAGCGTCATGGCATTTGCCCGGTTTCATGCTGTAATGACGGGCAACCCGCCGCTGAGCAGGGCCGACCCGGTCGATACAGTTTCGTGGTGACAGTTCGGCTTGTGGTGCTCGTGTCCGGCTCCGGGTCAAATCTGCAGGCACTGCTCGACGCCGCCGAGGATCCGTCGTACGGCGCCACCGTCGTCGCGGTCGGCGCGGACCGGCCCTCGATCGAGGGGCTCGCCCGGGCGGAGCGTCGCGGCGTGCCCACGTTCGTCGTCCGGGTGAGCGACTTCGCATCGCGGGACGAATGGGACGAGGCGCTGCAGTCGGAGTGTTCCCGGTTCAAGCCCGACCTGGTGGTCTCGGCCGGGTTCCTCAAGCTCGTCGGCCCGCGCTTCCTGTCCGAGTACGAGGGCCGGTACATCAACACACACAACGCTTTGCTCCCGGCGTTTCCGGGTATACACGGCCCGCGCGACGCGCTCGCCTACGGCGTGAAGCTCGCCGGCGCCACGCTGCACTTCGTCGACAGCGGTGTCGACACCGGAGCGATCATCGCGCAGGTCGCGGTGCCGGTCCTCGACGAGGACACCGAGGACACGCTCCTGGAGCGGATCAAAGTAGCCGAGCGCCGCCAGCTGGTCGACACGGTCGGGCGGATGGCGCGCGAGGGCTGGACCGTCAACGAACGAAAGGTCAGGCTGGGCCGTGGCTAACCGCCGTCCCATCAGGCGCGCGCTCATCAGCGTCTACGACAAGACCGGGCTCGAGGAACTGGCGCGCGCGCTCGCCGCCGCCGGTGTGGAGCTGGTCTCCACCGGCAGCACCGCGGGCCGCATCGAGGCGCTCGGCCTGCCGGTCACGAGGGTCGAGCAGCTGACCGGGTTCCCCGAGACCCTCGACGGCCGGGTCAAGACCCTCCACCCGAAGGTGCACGCCGGACTGCTCGCCGACCTGCGGCTGGAGGCCCACGCGGCCCAGCTCACGGAGCTCGGCATCGAGCCCTTCGAGCTGCTGGTGTCCAACCTGTACCCGTTCACGGAGACGGTCGCGTCCGGCGCCTCCGACGACGAGTGCGTCGAGCAGATCGACATCGGCGGGCCGGCCATGGTCCGGGCCGCGGCCAAGAATTTCCACAGTGTCGCGGTGGTCACCTCGCCGGCTTCCTATGATTCGGTACTGCGGGCCCTCGCCGACGGCGGCTTCACGCTGGACGATCGGCGCGACCTGGCCGGCCAGGCCTTCGCGCACATCGCCGAGTACGACGTCGCCGTTGCCGCCTGGTTCGCCCGCGACGACCAGCGCTTCGCGGGCACGGCCCTGCGCAAGGCGGCGACGCTGCGCTACGGCGAGAACCCGCACCAGTCCGCCGCGCTGTACACGGACCCCGCCGCCGCGCCCGGCCTCGCCCAGGCCGAGCAGCTCGGCGGCAAGGAGATGTCCTACAACAACTACGTCGACGCCGACGCCGCGTGGCGCGCCGCGCACGACTTCGCCGAGCCGTGCGTGGCGATCATCAAGCACGCCAACCCGTGCGGCATCGCGATCGGCGCCGACGTGGCCGAGGCCCACCGCAAGGCGCACGCCTGCGACCCGGTCAGCGCCTTCGGCGGCGTGATCGCCGTCAACGCCCCGGTGACCCTCGAGCTCGCCAAGCAGATCAGCGAGATCTTCACCGAGGTCGTGGTGGCGCCGTCGTACTCCGACGACGCCGTCGAGCTGCTGACCGCCCGAGCCAATCTGCGGGTCCTGCGCGCGCCGGCCTGGTCGCCCGTCCCGCTGGAGCAGCGGCAGATCTCCGGCGGTGTACTCGTGCAGGCCGCCGACCGCATCGACGCGGATGGCGACGCCGTCGCCGACTGGAGGCTCGTCACCGGCGAGCCCGCCGACAAGGAGACGCTGCGCGACCTGGAGTTCGCCTGGCGCGCGGTCCGCGCCGTGAAGTCCAACGCGATCCTGCTCGCCTCCGGCGGCGCGACGGTTGGCGTCGGCATGGGCCAGGTCAACCGGGTCGACTCGGTGCGGCTCGCGGTCACCCGCGCGGGCGAGCGGGCGGCCGGCTCGGTGGCCGCGTCCGACGCCTATTTCCCGTTCCCCGACGGCGCGCAGGCCCTCATCGACGCTGGCATCAAGGCGATCGTGCAGCCGGGCGGCTCGATCCGCGACGAGCTGACCATCGAGGCCGCGCGCGCCGCGGGCGTGACCATGTACTTCACCGGCACCCGGCACTTCTTCCACTGACGCCGGTAGTCGTCGCCTTCCCCGGTCACGGCAGCGTGACCGGGGCGGGCACCTTCGCCCCGAAGTACGTCGCGACCGCGTCGCTCACCGCGTGCGCGCCCTTCTCCAGCGTGCCGCCCGGCTTCTGCTCGTACATGACGGCCACCACGTACCGCTCCCCGTCTCCGGCGAACCCGACCGTGTGCGTCATCCAGACGTTCTTGCCGTCGACCGGCTTCTGCGCCCAGCCGTCCTTGTTGCCCGGCTTGAGGTCCGAACCGGCCGCCCACACGCCCCAGTGCTGGTTGCCCGCGACCTTCCGCAGGGTCGTCACCAGGTAGGACCGGCTCTGCGCGTCCAGCTTCTCCAGGACGTACGACATCAGGCTCTGCAGGTCCTCGGCGCTGCACCGCAGGTTGCGCCAGAAGGTCTCGTGCCCGTCGATGACCGCGAGGCTGCCCATGCCGTACTTCGACCGGAAGCGCTCCAGCATGCCCGGCCCGTCGTACTTGTTCCAGAGCGCCGTCGCCGCGTCGTTGTCGGAGTTTATCAATGTCTTGTCGAGATTGGACCGATCCGTCGTGTCGAGCGTGATCTGCTTGGCCTGGTTACGCTCCAGCAGATCCGTGGCGATCGCGAGCTTGATCGTCGACGCCGTCCACGTGGTCGCCTTCGTGTCGCCGGCCTTCCACACCGCCCCCGTCGTCCGGTCCCGAACGATGATCCCGAACTTCCCCGGGAGCTTCTGCACGAACGCCGTCGCCTGCGCGTCCTGGCTCTTCGCGCTCGGCGCCGCCGACGCACTCCTGCTGCCCAGCCCGGCCGCCGCCTGAGGCTCCTCCTCCGCCTGCGGCCCTTGGCTCTCGGCCGCCACCGGCTGCGGGTCAGGGGTCGGGCTTTCATCACGGCCACACGCCGTCAGCGTGAACAGGGTGAAGAAGGCGACAACGCCGCGCCGGAGCAGCACGCCCTGCACTCTAGTGGCAGGATCGGAACCCGTGACGGCAACCATTCTCGACGGTAAGGCAACGGCGACCGCTATAAAGGGCGAGCTGCACGAGCGCGTCAAGGCACTCGCCGAGCGGGGCATCGTCCCCGGCCTGGGCACGATCCTGGTCGGCGACGACCCCGGCTCACACGCGTACGTCGCGGGCAAGCACCGCGACTGCGCCGAGGTCGGCATAGCGTCGATCCGCCGCGACCTGCCCGCGACCGCCACCCAGGCCCAGGTCGAGGAGGCGGTGCACGCCCTCAACTCCAACCCCGCCTGCACCGGTTACATCGTGCAGCTGCCCCTGCCGAAGGGCCTGGACGAGCAGCGCATCCTGCAGCTCATCGATCCGGACAAGGACGCCGACGGCCTGCACCCGACCAACCTGGGCCGGCTGGTGCTCAACATCCCCGCGCCGCTCCCGTGCACCCCCAATGGCATCGTCCAGCTCCTGCGCCGCTACGACATCCCGATCGCGGGCGCCGAGGTGACCGCGATCGGCCGCGGCACCACGGCGGGCCGCCCCCTGGGCCTGATCTTCACCCGCAAGACCGAGAACGCCACGGTGACCCTCTGCCACACCGGCACCCGTGACCTGCCCGCCCACACCCGCAACGCCGACATCATCGTCGTCGCCGCAGGCTCCGCCGGCCTGCTCACGCGCGACATGGTCAAGCCCGGCGCCGCGGTCCTGGACGTAGGCGTGACCCGAGTGGTCGGCGAGGACGGCAAGGCCCGCCTGGTGGGCGACGTGTCCCCCGACGTGGCCGAGGTGGCCGGCTACCTGGCCCCCATGCCCGGCGGCGTAGGCCCGATGACGAGGGCGATGCTCCTGGCGAATGTGGTGGACCTCGCCGAACGCCAAGCCGCCTCGTAACGCTCTGCCCCGGTTTCGCAATCCTGGCCCGCCCAGCCCCAGGCGCGGTCGATCCCGGCCGTGCCCTGGCTCGGGCCGTGCCGGCCGGGTTGCCGCAAGCGCGGTCGCGGCCATTCGGGCCGGGGTCAGGTGGCGCTCAGGTACAGCCGCGTGGCCTTCTCCTCTCGTGTGGCGACGACGGCGTGCGAGCCGGCGGCGGCGATCGAGATGTCCGGGCACCGGGAGGTGCAGGCGACGGCGCGCTCCTCCTCGGTCGATCCGTCGCCGGTCGACGCGGTGAGCAAGCGCAGGGCGCCCGACGAGCTGCGCCACAGCAGGTATGCGTGGCCGTCCGCCGCCGTGCCCGCCACCGGCTGGTATCCGCCCAGCCCCGCCAGGCCGACGTTCCACCGCGCGGCGCCGGTCCGGGCGTCGACGGCGGTCAGGTGCCCCTGGGCGCTGCCCGGATCGGCGTAGATCAGGCCCGCCTCCGTGGCCACGGCCAGCGTGCCGGCCGCGTCGTGGCGTGCGCCGACCGCGCCGGTGTTCGCATCCAGGTGCGTGGCCCGTCGCGGCGTCGCTCCGGTCAGCGTGACGAAGCCGGCCCCGGTGGGGTACACCCGAAGCTCCGTGCCACCCCGCTGGATCGCGTGCCACGACCAGCGCTCGGCGCCGGTCGCCGCGGCCAGGCCGACGGCCACGTCGTCGACGCCCTGTGCGCGGCACCGCAGCGCCACCGCGACGGTCTCGGCGGTCGCCGCCAGGTCGGTCACGTCGCACGCCGCGCCGTCGCGGGCCGGCGCCCACCGCCATCGCCGCGTGCCGCTACGCGCGTCGATGCCGAGCAGGTCCCCGGCGCCGGCGCCGACCCCGGACAGCACCGCCGTGCGACCCGCGGCGTGAACGGTCGCCAGTTTCCCCGATCGGTATCGCCGGGAGAACCGCTCCGCTCCCGTAGCCGCCTCCAGCGCCGTCACCAGCACCCCGTCTTCGGTGCCGAACGCGACCACGACCGCGTCGTCGACCAGGCCGGCCGCCTGGCTGGACAGGCCGGAGCGCAGATACTGCCAGGCCGTGGTGCCGCTGCCGAGCCAGACCGCCCGGATGCCGTCGCCCGCCCGCAGAATCGTCAGCTCACCGTGCACCCCCACGAGCTCGACGCCGGTGAACGGCAGCGGCCACGACTGCGCCTGGGCCGCGGGTGCGGCGCCGGCCGTCGTCGCGTCGACGAAGCGCCCCTCGCGGGCCCAGTCGACCGCGAACCCGGCGACGACCACCAGCAGGGCCGCCACGCCCCCGACCGCGGCCCAGGGTCGCCACTTCGCGCGGGGCAGCGCGCCGGCGCCGGTGACCGCGAGCGTCACCCAGCCCAGAACCAGCGCGGCCGATCCCGCGACCGTGACCGGTCCGCCGAGGCCGATGCCCGCGCTGCGCTCGACCAGCCGCGCGAGCGCTGTCGCGATCACCGCCGCGGCCGCGCCCGCCACCCCGGCCACCGCGGCGATCAGCCGGGACCTGCGCGGCTCCGTTCGCGCGTATGCCAGGCAGAGCGCGCTCAGCAGCGGACCGAGGAACGCGATCCCGGCGATCGTGACCAGGTCGGGATGTCGGCCACCGGCCAGCGTCCAGGGCAACGCCAGCCCGGCGATGGTCGCGACCATGCCGAGCCCCACGACGACGGAGCCTGCGGCGCGAACGAGGAGATTCACGAGGACAGGATGACGGGTGGCTACGACAGTTTTCGCCCGGGCCGGGTCGCGCCGACTCAGCGCGGTCGAGACGGGCCAGGCGAGTGCCGGCCGGGAGAGCGCCAGGCGATCGTCGCCGTTCTGGCGTGTCGCTGAGGCGTAGGCCCGGGAGGCGTACTGTGCCCGCGTCCGTAATCGTGGTCAGATGGGCGGCGCTGCGGCCGGGTCGGAGGCGTAAGGAGCTGCTGTCGTGGGTGGCGCTGGAGGTGGCCTGCGTGGCACCGGGGAGCCGGTGACGAACAGGTGGGCGGGCCTGGCAGCGTTGTTGGCGGGGTTCTTCGTCATTTTGCTCGATACCACGATCGTGGCGGTCGCGAGCCCGCGCATTCAGGAGGACTTGCAGGCCAGTGTTTCCGGGTTGTTCTGGGTGACGGCCGGGTATCTGCTGGCGTTCTCGGTGCCGTTGCTCGTCGCCGGGCGGCTGGGCGATCGCTACGACCCCAAGCGTGTGTTCCTGGTTGGGATGACCGGTTTCGCGGTGGCTTCGGCGCTGTGTGGTCTGGCGCCGTCGGTCGGCTGGCTGGTGCTGTTCCGCGTCGTCCAGGGGCTGGCGGCGGCTGCGATGGCTCCCCAGCCGCTCACGCTGATCCGCCGACTGTTCGGCGCCGACGAGCGCGGGCGTGCCCTCGGCCTGTGGGGCACGGTCGCATCAGCCGGGGCGCTGCTGGGTCCGCTGCTCGGGGGCTTGCTGACCGCAGCCCTCGACTGGCGATGGGTCTTCCTGGTCAACGTCCCGCTGTGCTGTGCCGCGTTGCTGATGGGGTTGCGCTGGATTCCCGGCAGCCGGGGTCACACCACGAGCCTCGACCTACCGGGGGCGTTGCTCAGCACCGCGGGTCTCGGCGTGCTCGTCTGGGCGCTGCTGGCATGGCGGGATGTTCCGGTGTCCGTGATCGTTGCGGCTTGCGTGCTGGCTGCGCTGCTGCTGGCCGGGTTCGTCGTCCGGGAGCGGCGGATCGGGCCGGTGGCGTTGGCCCCGCCGACGGTCTTCCGATCGGCTGGATTCCGCGCGGCCAGCGTCGCGGTGGCCTCGCTGGGGACGGCGGTCATCGCGATGGCACTGCCGACGATGCTGTACCTGCAGGACGTGCGGGGCCTGGGACCGCTGGAGGCCGCGCTGGTGATGACCCCGGATGCTGTGATCGCAGCGCTGGTGTCGCCGACAGCCGGTCGGTGGGTCGACCGCGCGGGACCACGCCGACCGGCGATCCTGGGGATGGCCCTCCTCACCGCGAGCCTGCTGCTCATCGGGCTTGTTGTCGTGCTGGGCGTCAACCCGTGGTGGACAGTGCCCGGAGCGGCTGTGCTCGGGATCGCGAATGCTGTTGCCTGGTCGCCGTTGTCGGTCGCCGCCATGGCCTCAGTCGACGCGGCCGCCGCGGGCGCGGCGTCCGGCATGTTCAACACGATCCGGCAAGTCGCGGCCGTCACCGGTGTCGCGGTGACCGGCGCGATCCTCGCCGGCTGGCGGGCATCGCCGACCGTGTCATTCAGCGTCGTCTTCGCGCTCATGACCCTGATCGCGATCGCGGGTGTCGCCGCTGCCATCCGGTTGCCGAGGATGTCGGCAGAAGGCGACAGCGACGATACCGAGACCGCGAGATCAGTACGCCACGACGGATCACCCGACGCGGCGTAATCCTGTTGTGGCAGGTGGGCGAAACGGGGCCGGCCCCGCACCAAAGGTGCGGGGCCGGCGGTGTTGCCGTGCGAAACCTCGTCAGGCGCTGAGGCGCTTCGCGAGGTTCTGGTCCAGCGCGTTCATGAACTCGTCCGTCGTGAGCCACGGGGCGTCGCGCGAGATGAGCAGGGCCAGGTCCTTCGTCATCTGGCCGCCCTCGACGGTGTCGATGCAGACCTGCTCCAGGGTGTTGGCGAAGTTCGTGACCTCGGGGGTGCCGTCGACCTTGCCGCGGTGGGCGAGGCCGCGCGTCCAGGCGAAGATGGACGCGATCGGGTTGGTCGAGGTCTTCTCGCCCTTCTGCCACTGGCGGTAGTGGCGGGTCACCGTGCCGTGCGCCGCCTCGGCCTCGACGGTCTTGCCGTCGGGGGTCATCAGCACGCTGGTCATCAGGCCGAGGGAGCCGAAGCCCTGGGCCACGGTGTCCGACTGGACGTCGCCGTCGTAGTTCTTGGCGGCCCACACGAAGCCGCCCTCCCACTTCAGCGCCGCGGCGACCATGTCGTCGATGAGGCGGTGCTCGTACGTGATGCCGGCCGCGGCGAACTCGGCCTTGAACTCGGTCTCGAAGACCTCGGCGAACAGGTCCTTGAAGCGGCCGTCGTACGCCTTGAGGATCGTGTTCTTGGTCGACAGGTACACCGGGTAGCCGCGGTCCAGCCCGTACCGGAACGACGCGCGCGCGAAGTCACGGATCGAGTCGTCGTAGTTGTACATGCCCATCGCGACGCCGCCGCCGGGGAAGTTGGCGATCTCGAACTCCATCGGGGCGCCGCCGTCGGCCGGGGTGTACGTGACGGTGACCTTGCCCGGGCCCGGGACCACGAAGTCCGTCGCCTTGTACTGGTCGCCGTGGGCGTGGCGGCCGATGATGATCGGCTTGGTCCAGCCCGGCACCAGGCGCGGCACGTTGGACATGATGATCGGCTCGCGGAAGACCACGCCGCCGAGGATGTTGCGGATCGTGCCGTTCGGCGAGCGCCACATCTTCTTGAGCGAGAACTCCTCGACGCGCGCCTCGTCGGGCGTGATCGTCGCGCACTTGACGCCGACGCCGTACTGCTTGATGGCGTTCGCGGCGTCCACCGTGACCTGGTCGTCGGTCTCGTCGCGGTACTCGATCGACAGGTCGTAGTACTTCAGGTCCACGTCGAGGTAGGGCAGGATCAGCTGCTCGCGAATCTGCTTCCAGATGATCCGGGTCATCTCGTCGCCGTCGAGCTCGACGACAGGGTTGTTTACCTTGATCTTCGCCATCGGCCGGGCGCTCCTCTCGCGCTGCTTTCCGGGGGTCTACACCGCCGTCTGGGCAGTTCTCGCTGATTCCAGCTCTGTTCGCCGCGCTCCACCGGCCGGACGGACGCGGCTTCGCTTAGCAGTACGAGCGTACTGCATCCCCCGGCGACGACCGTGTCGACCCCACTCCGGTCAAGTCTGCGCCGACCGCTACCTCGAATATCATGAAATGTCCGATAAATCCGGTCACGGAGCGGCCGGATTTATCGCAGTCGCCGATGCGATCGACCCAGCCACCCCAGAGCGGGTCTGATAAAGCGGACATTCCGGGCCGAGTGGGCCTTAGATCCCCCGGCCCCTCCGGTGGAGGGCTCCGAGCACGCTTTCGACCTTGACGACGCCGGTCACCGCGGCGAGGGCGATCGCGGCGCGCGGCTCGCGCCAGTTGGAGCGCATCGCGGCCTTCGTCCAGCGCCACGCGTCGCGGCGGTTGCCGGTCGCCGCCGACCAGCATGCGAGCTGCCCGTAAACGCGGCCGGCGCCGGTGGTGGACGCGGCGATCTCCGGGTGCCGCGCCATCATCCAGCGCAGCGAGGCCATTTTCGTCGCGTACTCGTACGCGAACATCGACGTCCGTCCCCACAGTACGCGCACGAGCGGCTCGTCGACGTGCACGATCTCGCCGCGTTTGGCGGCGCGCAGCAGCAGGTCCCAGTCCTCGTTCTGGCTGCCCGGCGCGTCCTCGGCGACCGGGCCCATCTCGTCGCGGGCGAACGCGGCCCGGCGCACCAGGAACGTCGAGGAGTGCAGCATCGCCATCCGTGAGCGGACCAGGTCGTCGAGGCCGACGAGCGAGGCGCCGGCCAGCCGCGGGGTGAGCCGGTCGTCGAACTCGACCTCGATCGCCGAGGTGCAGAACTCCGCCTGCGGCCGCTGCTGCAGCGCGTGCACCTGGCGGCGCAGCTTGGTCGGCAGCCACACGTCGTCGTCGTCGCAGAACGCCACCAGGTCCGTGTCCAGCGCCAGGACGCCGGTGTTGCGGGCGCCGGCCAGGCCCGGCCTGCGCAGGTTGGGGAGCACGTCGAGCGGGCGCTCGCCGCCCCGGCACAGGCTCGCGTCGGTGTCGTGCTGGTCGAAGACCACGATGGTGCGGACCGGGCCGGGGTAGTCCTGGGCCACGATCCCGGCCACGGCGCGGCGCAGCAACACGGGCCGGTTCCGGGTGGGGATGACGACGCCGATGCTCGGCCAGTGCGCGGCCGTCCTCATTGGGCGCCTCGATAGCCGTACGCGCCGAGCAGCGGCGCGGTCAGCGCGCTCACGACCCGCCGCTGGCCCCCGGGCAGGGCCGTGCGCCAGGCGTCGTCGCGGCGCAGCGGCACCGGGCCGACCTTGAAGCGCATCGGGTTGCCGGCGGCGCTGTGGCAGGGGCCGAGCTCCGCCACGCCGTCGCGCAGGAAGGGCAGCTCGCCGGGGTTCACCCCGACGAACCGGGACAGTTCGCGCAGCGTGGCGTCCGGCCGGTCCAGCAACTCCTCGTAGCGGACCCGCTGGACGGGCACCCCGCACCGGTGCAGCACCGACAGCGCCGTGTTGTGGGCGTTCCACAGCAGGGCCGAGCGCCCGGGGGAGTACCGCGTCATCTCCTCGGTGTTGTCGGTCTCCGGCCGGGCGACCTTCTTCGTCCAGGAGTACGCCACGCCGCGGCTGTCCCGCACCATGTGCACGACCCGCAGGTCGATGCTCGGCGCGAAGCGCAGGCAGTAGGCGAGCGCGGCGTGCTTGGAGGAGTCGACCAGCACGTCGGCGCCGGAGACGATCGCGGCGGCCTCGTAGAGCCGGGCGTACCAGTCCGCGTACTCCTCGACGAGCAGCCGATGCGCGGGGGTCATCCGCACGCTGGCCAGCCGCGGGATGTGCCGGGTCCGCTCCACCGCGTGGCGCAGCGCGAGCACCCGCCACACGTCGACGTGGTGCCAGCCGCCGAACGCCTTCTCGCCGACGGCCTGCCAGAAGTCGCACCCGGAGAAGTGCTCGCCGCACGCGCAGCGTTCGTCGCCGGCGATGTCGCGCTCCCACAGATGCACGACCTCGCCCAGCGGGCACACGCCGGGCAGTTCCCCCAGTAGGCGTTCGAGCAGCGTGGTGCCGCTGCGGCCCAGCCCCCCGAGGAACAGTACGCGTACCAAACCGTCCTCCTTGGTCGTTTTGGTAGATATGTCAGCTTCGCTGGCATCTGGTAGGTCTAACGACGAATCGCGGAAGAACGATGCTGCGCAGCTACACCCACACCCGGCGGGTCCCCGTTGGGGGCCTGGCCATCGACCCGCTCACCGAGGGCGAGGTCGTCGCCCGCGTTCTCGACGCCCTCGATCGGGGCCGCGGGGGCTGGATCGTCACCCCGAATGTCGACATCCTTCGTCGGGTCGCCCGCGACGCGGCCCTGCGCGCCCAGCTCGCCGCCGCGGATCTGGTCGTCGCCGACGGGGCCCCGCTGGTCTGGGCCGCCCGCCTGGCCGGCCGCGCGCTGCCGGCCCGCGTTGCCGGCTCGGACCTGATCTGGTCCCTGTCACGCGGCCTGGCCCTGCGGGGCGGCAGCGCCTACGTCCTCGGCGGCGCCCCGTCCGCCGCCGGCGAGCCCGACGGCGCCCACCGCGCCGCCGCGCGCCTGGCCGCCGCCTGCCCCGGCCTGCGCATCGCCGGCGCGCACTGCCCCCCGTTCGGCTTCGACCGCCGTCCGCGGGTGCTGCGATCGGTCCGGGCCAGGGTCATCAAGGCCAAACCGCAGATGGTGTACGTCGGGATCGGCTTCCCCCGCCAGGAGCACCTGATCGCGTCCCTGCGCGCCGAGCTGCCGTCGACGTGGTTTTTGGGCTGCGGCGCCGCGGTGAACTTCGTGGCCGGCGACGTGCGCCGCGCCCGTCCCGCGCTGCAGAAGGCGGGGCTGGAGTGGCTGGACCGCTTGGCCCGCGAGCCGCGCCGCCTGGCCCGCCGCTATCTGCGCGAGGACGCCCCGTTCGCCGCCGCGCTACTGGCCCGCTCGCTGCACCACCGTCTGACCCACCGCCCCGCCCACCGCGCATAGTGCGGTAATAATTTCTGCATTCTGCTAGCATCATGAGATGCTCTACGTGTCACCGCGGCTCGCCGGCGAGGACAAGCGGGTCGTGGACGAGCTCGATCGCATGCGGGACAACCTGCGGTACCAGGTCGCCACGCCGCACCGGTGGACCGGGCAGCTGCGCCGCCGGTTGATGGCGCGGGGCATCAAGGGTTCGAACTCGATCGAGGGCTACGACGTCACGATCGACGACGCCATCGCGGCGACGTCGGGCGACGAGCCGCTGGACACCGAGCCCGACGTCTGGGCCGAGATCACCGGCTACCGCGACGCGTTGACATACGTGCAGCAGCTCGCCCACTCCGCCGAGTTCCACTTCGACTACATGCTGTTCAACAGCCTGCACTTCATGCTGCTGAAGCACCATCCGGACAAATGGCCCGGCCGCTTCCGCCCGGGCGGTATCTGGATCACCGACCACTCGACCGGTGAGGTGGTCTACACGGGTCCGGACGCCGACCAGCTCAAGCGGCTCATGCAGGATCTGAGCGACTGGCTGGAGGACGGGGATCTCGACGCGCCGCTGTTCGTCCGTGCCGCGATGGCGCATCTCAACCTGGTTCGCATCCACCCGTGGCGGGACGGCAACGGCCGCATGTCCCGCTGCGTCCACACGCTGGTCCTCGCGCGGGATGCGATCCTGGCGCCGGAGTTCTCCTCCATCGAGGAGTGGCTGGGCAGCGCCCGCAATACGGTCGCCTACTACGACGCACTGCGGGAGACGGGGCGGGACAGTTGGCGGCCGCACGATGACACGCTGCCGTGGGTGCGGTTCTGTCTGCGGGCGCATCACATGCAGATGCAACGCGTACGCCAGCGGCTCGACCGGGCCGGGCGGCTCTGGGAGATGATCGAGGGGCTCGGGCTGCCGAGCCGGACGGTCTCGGCGCTCTACGCGGCGGCGTCCGGCGGCAGGGTGCGGCGCACCGCGTATCAGCGTGACGAGGCTCTGACCACCGACCAGGCGACCCGCGACCTGCGCATGCTGCTCGACCGCGGCCTGTTGGAACAGCGCGGGCAGACGCGCGGGCGCTACTACGTCGCGGCCGGGCCGATCCGCGCCATCGCCGAGAGTCTCGGGCGGCCGGCGCCTTTGCGGGATCCCTACCTAGACTGAGCGGCGCTCGGTGGTGCGGACCGTCTCGATGTAGGCCAGGGCTGCCTCGCGCAGGGCGGCCTCGGCGTCGGCGTCCGTGGCGCGGGCCTCGGCCACCGCGGCGAACAGGCGGCCGCCCAGGGTGTCGGGGGCCGGTGGAGGCACGTCGAGGCCGGCCCGTTCCACGCGCTGCAGAAGCTTCGCGGCCAGCGCCAGGGCCGGCTGGGAGAGGGCGACGCCGTCGACCGCGGAGCCGCGGGACTTCTCGGCCTTCTTGATCTGCTCCCAGTTGGCGATGATCTCGTCGATGCCGCCGACCTCGGTGTCCGCGAAGACGTGCGGGTTGCGCCGGATGAGCTTGTCGACCAGGTCGCCGGCCACGTCGTCGACGGTGAAGCCGGCAGTCTCCTCGGCCAGCCGGGCGTGCAGGACCACCTGCAGCAGCACGTCGCCGAGCTCCTCGCGCACCGCCTCGGCGTCGTCGTCGCGGATGGCGTCGTACAGCTCGTACGCCTCCTCGAGCAGGAACGGCGCCAGGCTCGCGTGCGTCTGCGCCCGCTTCCACGGATCGCCCGCGTCCGGGTGCATGAGGCGGTCCATGACCGTGACGACGTCGAGCAGGCGGGCGCCCGGCGGGTCCCAGGAGCCGTAGAGCAGCTCCAGCTCGGCCAGGCCCGGCTCGCGGGCCAGCCGCAGGCCCAGCTCCCGGGCGAGGCGCTCGTCGCCGTCGGGGGCGGCCAGCCAGACCACGGTGCCGTGCTCGGCGATCGCGGCGACCAGCGCGTCGGCCGTGGCGGGCGTGACCGTGACCGCCGCGCCCGCGGCCCGCAGCGCGGCCGCCTGCTCGGACTCCTGCGCCGTGAGCACCGGGTGCGCGCGGACCAGGTCCCACGCCTGCGCGGTCAGCACCCCGGCCGGCAGCCGGGGCGACGTCACCAGCAGCACCACTTTGCCCGACACGTCAGCCCTCCTCGGCGGGGAACGAGATACCCATAGGCGCACCCTCGACGAAGACCGGGAACACCGGTTCGTAGCGCGGGTTGAGCTTCCGGGCCGAGACCACGATCGCATCGGCCTCGGCGACCGTGACCGTGCGGTCGTCCACGTGCCCGGCCACGCCGGGCGCCGAGCGGCACGCGCCCAGCGCCGAGCCGGCGAGCACGGCCGGCGCCGCGACCGCCGCCGTGCCATGCGACCGGCTCACGACTTGGCCGCGACCGGCTCGCCGAGGACCGAGGTCAGCAGCTCGGCCGCCCAGTCGAGCAGTTGCGTGTCGCGCATCGGCTCGCCGCCGACCCGCCGGGTGGACGGCCGCGGCAGCGACACGGTGTCGGCCGCCGCCTTGTAGACGGCCTCCGGGTAGAGCCGCTTGAGCCGCATCTGCTTGGAGTCGGGCAGCTGCAGCGGGCCGAAGCGCACGTGCTTGCCCTGCAGCGACACGTCGGTCAGCCCATAGGCGCGGGCCAGGAACCGGAACCGGGCCACCGCCAGCAGGTTGGCCACCGGCAGCGGCGGCTCGCCGTAGCGGTCGCGCATCTCGGCCACGATCTCGTCGAGTGCGGTGCCGTCCTTGGCCCCGGCGATCTTGCGGTAGATCTCCAGCCGGAGCCGCTCCGCCGAGATGTACTCCAGCGGCAGGTGCGCGTCGACCGGCAGGTCGATCTTGACGTCGGGCTCCTCCTCCTCGGGCCGCTCGCCCTTGAACTGCTGCACCGCCTCGCCGACCATGCGCACGTAGAGGTCGAAGCCGACGCCCTCGATGTGCCCGGACTGCTCGCCGCCGAGCAGGTTGCCCGCCCCGCGGATCTCCAGGTCCTTCATCGCCACATACATGCCGGCGCCGAGCTCCGTGTGCTGCGCGATCGTCGCCAGCCGCTCGTGCGCGTGCTCGGTCAGCGGCTTTTCGGGCGGATACAGGAAGTAGGCGTAGGCGCGCTCCCGGCCCCGGCCGACCCGGCCGCGGATCTGGTGGAGCTGGGCCAGGCCGAGCAGGTCGGCGCGCTCGACGATCAGGGTGTTGGCGTTGGGGATGTCGATGCCGCTCTCCACGATCGTGGTGCAGACCAGGACGTCATACTCCTTCTCCCAGAAGCCCACCATGATCTTCTCGAGGGCATCCTCGGTCATCTGGCCATGCGCGACCGCGACGCGCGCCTCCGGGACCAGCTCGCGCAGCCGCCGCGCCGCCCGTTCGATCGACTCGACCCGGTTGTGCAGGTAGAACACCTGCCCGTCGCGCAGCAGCTCGCGGTGGATCGCCGCGGCCACCTGCCTGTCGTCCTGAGCGCCGACGAACGTGAGCACCGGGTGGCGCTCCTCGGGCGGCGTGGCGATCGTCGACATCTCCCGGATGCCGGTGATCGCCATCTCCAGGGTGCGCGGGATCGGGGTCGCCGACATCGTCAGCACGTCGACGGAGGCCCGTAGCTGCTTGAGGAACTCCTTGTGCTCGACGCCGAAGCGCTGCTCCTCGTCGACGATGACCAGGCCGAGCTGCTTGAACCGGGTCGCGGTCTGCAGCAGCCGGTGGGTGCCGATGACGATGTCGACGGTGCCGTCGGTGACCTTCTCCATGGTCAGCTTCGTCTCCGTCGGCGTCTGGAACCGCGACAGCTGCCGCACCTCGACCGGGAACTGCCCGACCCGCTCGGAGAAGGTGTTGAAGTGCTGCTGGGCGAGCAGCGTGGTCGGCACCAGCACGGCGACCTGCTTGCCGTCCTGCACCGCCTTGAACGCCGCGCGCACCGCGATCTCGGTCTTGCCGTAGCCGACGTCGCCGCAGATCAGCCGGTCCATCGGGACCGCCTTCTCCATGTCGGCCTTGACCTCCTCGATCGCGGCCAGCTGGTCGGGCGTCTCGTGGTAGGGGAACGCGTCCTCCAGCTCGCGCTGCCACGGCGTGTCGGGGCCGAAGGCGTGGCCCTGGGAGTTCTGCCTGACGGCATACAGCTGGATGAGCTGCGCGGCGATCTCGCGGACCGCCTTGCGCGCCCGCGACTTGGCCTTCTGCCAGTCCGAGCCGCCCATCTTGTGCAGCGTGGGCGCCTCGCCGCCGACGTAGCGCGACAGCTGGTCGAGCTGGTCGGTCGGCACGAACAGCCGGTCGCCGGGCTGGCCGCGCTTGGACGCCGCGTATTCGATCACCAGGTATTCGCGGTCGGCGCCGTTGACGGTGCGCTGGACCATCTCGACGTATCGGCCGATGCCGTGCTGCTCGTGCACCACGAAGTCCCCGGTGCGCAGCTCCAGCGGGTCGATCTGGTTGCGCCGCCGGCTGGGCATCTTGCGCATGTCCTTGGTGGACGCGCCCCGCCCGCCGGAGATGTCGGCGCCGGTGACGACGGCCAGCCGGGCGTCCTCGTCGAGGAACCCGAGCTCGAGCGAGCCGGTGACGACCGCGATGGCGCCCGGCTCGGGCGCCCGCTCCAGCGACTCGACCAGCGACACGCCGAGATCGGAGCCGCGCAGCACCTCGGCGGCGCGCTGGGCCGGCCCGGTGCCCTCGAACACCAGGGCGACCCGCCAGCCGTCGCCGGTCAGCCGCTTGAGGTCGTCGACGACCCGGGCCGTCTCCCCGTGGTAAAGCGGCACCGCCTGCGCGGCGATCGTGATCGACACCGCGTCGTCGGAGACCGTGACCTCCCGGTCCTCGCCGAGGCGCCAGGGCTCGTCCGCCTCGCGCGTCGTCTCGGCGGCCGCGAACGGGCTCAGCGACCACCACGGCTGCCCGAGCGAGGCGGCCGCGGCGCGCACTTCGCCGAGGTGGCGGAACGCCGCCGCGCCGAGGTCGATCGGCGCCTTGCCGCCGACCGCGGCCGCGGCCCAGCTGGCCTCCAGGAACTCATCGCTGGTGCGGACCAGGTCGTGGGCCCGGGTGCGGATGCGCTCCGGGTCGCACAGCAGCACGTGGGTGCCCGCCGGCATGGTGTGCAGCACCAGCTCCAGCGAGTCGGTGCCACCCAGCAGCGCCGGCGCGAGTGACTCCATGCCCTCCACGGGGATGCCGCCGGCGAGCTTGTCGAGCATCTCGGCCAGCTGCGGGTGGTCGGTGGACAACGCCGCCGCCCGGGCCCGCACCTCCTCGGTGAGCAGCAGCTCCCGGCAGGGCGGCGCCCACAGCCGGTCGGCCTTCTCGATCGTGCGCTGGTCGGCCACCGCGAACGACCGGATCTCCTCGACCTCGTCGCCCCAGAACTCCACGCGCAGCGGGTGCTCCTCGGTCGGCGGGAACACGTCGAGGATGCCGCCGCGGACCGCGAACTCGCCTCGCTTGGTGACCAGGTCCACCCGGGTGTAGGCGAGCTCGGCCAGCCGGACGGTCAGCGCGTCGAGATCGGCCGAGCCGCCCGGCCGCAGCTCGATCGGCTCCAGGTCGCCCAGGCCCTTGAGCTGTGGCTGCAGCACCGAGCGGACCGGCGCGACGACCACCCGCGGGCGCGGCGCCTCCGCCGTCGGGTGGGCGAGCCGGCGCAGCACGGCCAGGCGCCGGCCGACCGTGTCGGAGCGCGGGGAGAGCCGCTCGTGCGGCAGCGTCTCCCAGGACGGATACACCGCGACGGAGTCCGGCTCCAGCAGGCAGCCCAGCGCGCCGGCCAGGTCCTCGGCCTCGCGCCCGGTCGCGGTCACGGCCAGCACCGGCCGCTCGGCGGCGATCACGGCGGTCACGAAGGCGCGCACGGCCGGCGGCCCGGTCAGGTCGACCTGGTCGGCATGCCCGGCGCGGGCGAGGTCACGCGCGCGGGCGAGGGCGGGATCGTCGAGGGCGGCGGCGGTGAGACCGGCAAGCTTCATGGTGATTTGCACCCACTACTTCTGGTGTCGACGCTGCACGGCAAACAACCCCGCGCCCGGACAGGGCGGGGGTGGTCGATGCAGGTACCAGACTATCCGGCGGGTATGACAGAAAAGCCGGGGGCGAAGCCACGTGAACACCGGGTGAGATCTTGAGATGTGACTCACCGCGGCGCTACGGCGCGTTCCCGAGCCGATACGATGCCGTGGAGCAATTCGGGAGAGACCGACACGGACAGAAAACGGACAGCGCCGTCCCCAGCCGAGGAGAGAGACTTGGGAGGGGACAGAAACATGTCTGCTGAGACCCACGAAGCGTCGGCCGCCGACGCCGCACTGCGCGCCGACATCCGCCGGCTCGGCTCCCTGCTGGGCCAGAGCCTCGTCCGCCAGGACGGCCAGCAACTGCTCGACCTCGTCGAGGAGGTCCGGGCGCTGGTCCGCGCCGACCCGGAGGCGGCCGCCGAGCGGTTGCACGGGCTCGACGTGGTGACGGGCACGCAGCTGGCGCGCGCCTTCTCGACGTATTTCCACCTCGCCAACATCACCGAGCAGGTCCACCGCGCCCGCGAGCTGCGCCGGATCCGCGTGCGCGAGGGCGGCTGGCTCGAGCGGGCCGCGAAGCTCATCGCCGACCGCGGCGTCGGCGTTCGCGAGATCGGGTCGGTCGCCTCCAAGCTGGCCGTCCGCCCGGTGTTCACCGCGCACCCCACCGAGGCCGCGCGCCGCTCGATCCTGACCAAGCTTCGCGCCGTCGGCGACGAGCTCGACGCCGAGGCCGTGGCCACCGCGCTGGACGGCTCGGCCGAGCCGGACAAGACCCGCACCGCGCGCACCGACCGGCACCTCGCCGAGCTGCTCGACCTGCTCTGGCAGACCGACGAGCTGCGCCTGGAGCGGCCGGAGCCCAGCGACGAGGCCCGCAACGCCGTGTACTACCTGGCCGACCTGGCCGAGGGCGCCGCACCGCAGGTCCTCGACGACCTCTACGAGACGCTGCGCGATCTCGGCGTACAGCTGCCGCCGACGGCGCGACCGCTGACCTTCGGCTCGTGGATCGGCGGCGATCGCGACGGCAACCCGTTCGTGACCCCGGCGGTGACCCGGGACGTGCTGCTCATCCAGCATGAGTACGGCATCCGCATGGCCGAAAGCGTGATCGACGGCCTGATCGACGAGATCTCGGTCTCCAAGCGCCTGCGCGGGGTGTCGCTGGACCTCTCCGCGAGCCTCGCCGCCGACCTGGACAACCTGCCGGAGCTGCCGGCCCGCTACCGCCGGGTCAACATGGAGGAGTCCTACCGGCTCAAGCTGCGCTGCATCCGGCTCAAGCTCGACCACACCCGCACCCGCCTGGCCACCGGCACACCGCACAAGCCCGGCCGCGACTACCTCGGCACCGGCGAGCTCATCGCCGACCTTGAGCTGATGCGGGCGTCGCTGGCGCGCAACGGTGGCCAGCTCGCCGCCACCGGCAAGCTCGCGTCCGCGATCCGCACGCTGTCCGCGTTCGGCCTGCAGCTGGCCACGCTGGACGTGCGCGAGCACGCCGACGCGCACCACGAGGTCCTTTCCCAGCTGTACCGCCGGGTAGGCGAGGTCGACTACGGCGCGCTGGACCGTGACGCGCGCCGCCAGCTGCTCGTCGACGAGCTCAACGGGCGCCGGCCGCTGGCCACCCGCGACACCGGCCTCACCGACAGCGCGCGCAAGACGTTCGACGTGTTCGCCGCGATCCGCGAGGTGCAGGAGCGCTTCGGCCCCGAGGTCGTCGAGACGTACATCATCTCCATGACCCAGGGTATCGACGACGTGCTGGCCGCGGTCGTCCTCGCCCGCGAGTGGGGCCTGGTCGAGGTCAGCGC
Source organism: Dactylosporangium sp. NPDC000555 (assembly GCF_040300025.1). Lineage (NCBI taxonomy): Bacteria > Bacillati > Actinomycetota > Actinomycetes > Micromonosporales > Micromonosporaceae > Dactylosporangium > Dactylosporangium sp. NPDC000555. Next base: position 28,400 of record NZ_JBEPDB010000022.1, read on the forward strand.
CGGGGGCGGCTTCGGCGGCGCCTCGATGGAGTCGGCCCGCGCCCGCATCGGCTTCGCGCCGCTGCTGGAGCAGGCGCGGGAGCTGGAGCTGGCCGGCGAGCTGCTCGACGACCTGCTGTCCATCCCGGTGTACCGCGCCATCGTCCGTGCCCGCGGCGACGTGCAGGAGGTCATGCTCGGCTACTCCGACTCCAACAAGGACGCCGGCATCACCACCTCGCAGTGGATGATCCACAAGGCCCAGCGGCAGCTGCGCGACGTCGCGGCCCGCCACGGTGTGCGGCTGCGCCTCTTCCACGGCCGTGGCGGCACCGTCGGTCGCGGCGGCGGCCCCACCCACGAGGCGATCCTGGCCCAGCCGTGGGGCACGCTGGACGGCGCGATCAAGGTGACCGAGCAGGGCGAGGTCATCTCCGACAAGTACACGCTGCCCGCCCTGGCCCGGGAAAATCTCGAGCTCACGCTGGCCGCGGTGCTGCAGAGCGCCCTGCTGCACACCGAGCCGCGCCAGCCCGCCGAGGCCCTGGCCCGCTGGGACGCCGCGATGGAGACCGTCTCCTCCGCCGCGTTCGCCAACTACCGGGCCCTGGTGGAAAATCCGGACCTGCCGGCGTACTTCTGGGCGGCCACCCCGACCGAGCTGCTCGGCGCGCTCAACATCGGCTCGCGTCCGGCCAAGCGGCCCAACGCCGACGCCGGCCTGTCCGGTCTGCGGGCCATCCCGTGGGTGTTCGGCTGGACCCAGTCACGCCAGATCGTGCCCGGCTGGTTCGGCGTGGGCAGCGGCCTGAAGGCGGCCCGCGAGGCCGGCCTCGCCGACGTGCTGCGCGAGATGCACGAGAAGTGGCACTTCTTCGCCACGTTCCTGTCCAACGTCGAGATGATGCTGGCCAAGACCGACTTGGAGATCGCGTCGCGGTATGTCGAGACGCTCGTGCCCGATCCGCTGCGGCCGATCTTCGACGTGATCAGCGAGGAGTACGAGCGGACGGTGGCCGAGGTGCTCGCCATCACCGGCGAGGCCGTGCTGCTCGACCGCCAGCCGGTGCTCCAGCGCACGCTCGGCGTCCGCGACAGCTACCTGCAGCCGCTGCACCATCTGCAGGTGACGCTGCTCGGACAGTATCGCGCGAGCAAGACCGCGGACAGCGGCGCCTGGCCCGGCGGCCGGCGATCCACGCCGGATCCGGCGCTGGAGCGGGCCCTGCTGACCACGATCAACGGCATTGCGGCGGGCATGCGTAACACCGGATGACCGCTGTGGCAGGCTTGCGGACGTGTCTGTGAACGGTTGGGTAGTCGATGGTTGGGCGTTGCCGGACGAAGTGTTACGGGACGCCCCGACCCATACGCCGAAACCGTCCGAGCTCGCCGACCTGGAGCTGCTGCTCTCGGGCGCGTACGCGCCCCTGACCGGCTTCCTGGGCTCGGCAGATCTCATCGCGCTGCGCCGCACCGGCCGGCTCGCCGACGGCACGACGTGGCCGGTGCCGGTGACCCTCGAGGTGCCCCGCAGCCTCGCCGAACAGCTCGACGTGACCAATCCGCTGCGGCGGGTGCTGATCCTCGCCGATCTCGAGGGTGCGCCCGTCGCGGCGCTGGACGCGGTCGAGCTCTACCCGGCACGCCAGACCACGCTCGGCGCCGCGGGCCGCGTCCGCCGCCTCGGCGACGGCGGCCACGGCGCGTTCCGCCGGATGCGCCGGACCCCGGCGGAGGTGCGCGGCTCGCTGCCGCCGGGCCGCATCCTCGGCGTCATCGCCGACCGCCCCCTGCACCGCCCCCAGCTGGCGCAGATCGCCCGCGCCGCCCGCACGCTCGCCGCGCACCTGGTCGTCCTCGTGCCCGTCGACGACCCGGGCCCCGACGGCCTGGCGCCGGAGGCGCTCGTGCGCTGTGTGCTGGCCGCCCGCGACCGGATGCCGGCCTCGACGATCGTGGCCCTGCCGCTGCCCCGCCACGACGGCGACGACATCCGCGACGCCATGCTGCGCACCCGGGTCGCCGCCGCGTACGGCGTCACGCACCTGCTCGCGTCGAGCGAGTCCATGCTCTCCGGCGGCGGCCTGCGGGTGCTGGTACCCCGCGAGCTCGCCTACGACGGCCGCGACGGCCAGTGGCGCTCGCTCGACGACATCCCGCCCCGGTACCGCCGCCTCCCGCTGACCTTCGCCGAGATCGACGACCACCTCGACCGCGGCACGATCCTGCCCGAGTGGCACACGCCCCCGGCCGTGGCGCGCGAGCTCGCCCGCGCCCGCCCGCCCCGCCGCCAGCGTGGCCTCGTGGTGTTCTTCACCGGGCTGTCGGGCTCGGGCAAGTCCACGATGGCCACCGGCCTGGCCGACGCGCTGCTGGAGACCGGCGAGCGCACCGTGACCCTGCTCGACGGCGACATCGTGCGCCGGCACCTCTCGGCCGGCCTGGGCTTCTCCGCCGAGGACCGCGACACGAACATCCGCCGCATCGGCTGGGTCGCCGCCGAGACCGGCCGCCACGGGGGAGTGGCGATCTGCTGCCCGATCGCCCCGTATCGCGACGCCCGCGCCGCGGCCCGCCAGTTCGCCCACAACGCGGGCGCGGGCTTCGTGCTCGTGCACGTCTCGACCCCGCTGGCCGAGTGCGAGCGCCGCGACCGCAAGGGCCTGTACGCCAAGGCCCGCGCCGGCCTGATCAAGGGCATGACGGGCATCGACGACCCGTACGAGGAGCCGCGCGACGCCGAGCTCGCGATCGACACAACGAACCTGTCTCAGGGCGAGGCCGTCACGACGGTCCTGCGCTATCTGGGCAGCCACGGCTGGCTGGACCCTCGCCCGATCCCCTAACGCCACGCAAGGCCAGGGCCGTGTGGGCACCGGTCGCGCACAAAAGGGATGTTCCGGTCGACGGGCGAAAAATCGGCATAAGAGCGACCGTCAATTGGCTGGCAGCGGCAGCCCGCGAGCAGCCTCGGCGCCCACAGTGTGCGGGCTCTCCATGATCACGGGGCGAACGTGCTGCTCCTTGTGCATTTTTACTCCGTGTTCATCGAGAACATGATGGTCGGTCGACGCGGATCGCAGGCGCGGCCCGCGCCGCCCGAACTCGGCTTCTCGCGATGCCAAGCGCCCAATTGGCGGTCACTCTCAGTCGGAAAATATGGCGTCGAGCGTGGCAGCTCGGCCCGCGGACAACAAGCGCGGCGTCGCGAGGGTGGGTGAACCCGGGCGAATCGGCCATCACGCCGACGCGGCCGATGGCGTTAGGGCCTGGAGAACCTGACGCCGAAGGGGCCGCCGCTTCATGGACGCCAACCGCCTGCACACCGCCGAACCCGACTCCCCGGGCGTCGATCTGCTCGGCATGGCCCGGCGCCATTGGTGGCTGGTGCTGGTGCTCGTCCTCGCCGCGGTGGCCGCCGCCGCGCAGTTCACCACGATGCAGACCAAGGTGTACCAGTCCTCGACGTCCGTGCTCGTCTCGCCCATCGGCAACGGCCAGGACGCCAACTCCACCAACGGGCGCACCAAGGGTGACATCAACCTCGACAACGAGGCCCAGCTCGTCAGGTCGACGACCGTGGCCACCGACGCCGCGGCGCTCATGCGCTCCACCACGCCGCCGGACACGTTGGCGGCGAGCGTGCGGGCCGAGGTACCCCCGAACACCACCTTCCTCGTGATCACGTTCTCCGCCGAGTCGGCCGCGGCGGCGCAGGCCGGGTCGCACGCGTTCGCGGAGGCGTACCTGCGCTACCGCGAGGAATCGGCCAAGGCCGACGTCGCCGGGCGGATCGCGATCCTCAACGACAAGATCAACCAGCTGAACGCGGGGCTGACGCAGATCAACGGCAAGCTGGCCACGCTCAAGCCGAGCGACCCCAACCGGCCCAACCTCGAGAGCCAGCGCAGCACGGCGACCTCGCAGATCAACACGCTCTCGGGACAGCTCAACCAGCTGCTGACCACGACGGTGAGCGCCGGGAAGATCACCCGGGACGCGGACCTGCCGAGCGCGCCGGTCAAGCCCAACCGGCTGCTCAACCTGGCCAGCGGTGCGATGGTCGGGCTGCTGCTCGGCGTCGGCGCGGCGATGCTGCGCGAGCGGCTCGACCAGCGGGTCCGGCGCTCGTCCGACCTGCCGCGCCGGGTCGACGTGACGGTGCTCGCCGCCGTTCCGGGACGGGTCAAGCCGCGCCTCGACGACGTGTTCGCGCCGTTCGGCGCCGGGGGGCGGATCTTCAACCGGCTCCGCAACGAGGTGCTCGCGAGCATCCCCGCGCCGGCCGGTGGCGACGCCCGGGTCGTGCTCGCCGGGCAGGTCGTGGTCATCGCCGGCGCGAGCCGCGGTGCCGCCTCGACGGTCGTGGCGGCCAACCTCGCCGCCGCGTTCGCGCGCACCGGCGCGGAGACCGTGCTGGTCTGCGCCCATCTCCCGGACAGCCTCGTCGACACCGCGTCGGTCAACCGCATGCTCGGCGTGCGGGCGGTGCCCGGCCTGTCCGACGTGCTCGCCGGGCGGTTCTCGCTCAGCAGCGCCACCCAGCGCGCGCCGCGGCACCCGAACCTCAGCGTCGTCACCACCGGCGGCACCGCGAGCGCCGGCGGGCTGCTGCAGTCGCAGGCACTGCGCGACACGCTGGCCACGCTGCGCGAGCGCGCCGCGTACGTGGTGGTCGAGGCGCCCTCCACCGCGACCAGCGCCGACGCGCAGAGCCTCGCCGCGCTCGCCGACGCGGCGATCGTCGCGGTCGAGCTGCGGCGCACCCGCAACACCGAGATCGCCGACGCCGCCGACCAGCTGCGCCGGGTCGGTACCCCGCTGCTCGGCGCGGTGGTGCTGCCGAAGCTCGCCGCGCCGCGCACCGTCGACGAGCTGGAGGCGCCGGCCGCGGCGACGGTCGCCGACGACCTGACGACGGTGCTCGACAAGCTGCCGCCCAAGGAGTCGGTGCGGCCGGAGGAGCCGGTGGTCGCCAAGCGGATCCGCACCACGCCGGCGGCGCCCCCGGCACCGGCCCCGGCGAGCGGGCCCGGCCACGGGGTCAACGGCACCGGCGGCGCTAAACCCGGCAAACCGGCCACCGCGACGGCGGCCGTGCCCACGGTGCCCGCCCCGTCCCCGCCGTCGAAGCGACCGACCCGCACCATCTCGGTCACCCGCGTCCCGGCCGAGACCCCCAGCGAGAACGGCGCCGACAAGCGGCGATGACGACCCTCACGAGCCACCCCTCCGCCGAGGTCGCCGCGGCGCCCAGACCGTCACGGCCGGCCCACCGGCTGCGCGCCTGGCCGCTGACCGGGATCCTGCTGCTGTACCCACTGTGGTGGGCGCTCGGCCTCGGCGTGCTCATCTTCTTCTTCGCCGCCGTGCCGATGCTGTGGGCACTGGTGCGCCACCGTGCCGCCGGCCACGTCGTCAAGCTGCCGCCGGCGTTCCTGCTGTGGCTGCTCTTCCTGGCCGCCGTCGGGTTCGGGCTGTTCACGCTCGGCGCCGACCCGGTCGGCACGATCCCGGGGACCGCGGCGAGCCGGCTGGTGTCCTACACGTTCCGCCTCGGCGGCTACTGCGCGCTGACGGTGCTGCTGGTGTACGCGGGCAACCTCGAGCGTCGCGCGCTGAGCCAGGAGCGGCTCGTGCGCCTGCTCGGCTGGCTGTTCACGATCACCGTGGCCGGCGGGCTGCTGGGCATGTTCGCGCCGCGCTTCGAGTTCACCGCGCCGTTCGAGCTGCTGCTGCCGTCGCACGTGCGCAACGACGGCTTCGTACAGTCGCTGGTGCACCCGACCGCGGCGCAGATCATGAACCTGCTGGGCGGGGAGACGCCACGGCCGGGGGCGCCGTGGGGGTACACCAACACCTGGGGCAACAACGTGTGCCTCCTGGCCGGATGGCTCGCCGTCGCCGGCTTCTGCCTGACGCGCCGGAAGCTGGTCAAGATCTTCGCCGCGGTCACGCTGCTGGTGGCGCTGCTCCCGATCGTCTACTCGCTCAATCGCGGGCTGTGGATCGGCCTCGGCGCGATGGCCGTGTACGTGGCCGTGCGCCTGGCGCTGCGCGGCCGGGCCGCGGCCCTGGGCCTGGTCGCCGTGACCGGGGCCGCGGTGGCCGTGGCGCTCGCCGTGACACCGCTCGGCGACGTGGTCAACGCCCGGGTCGAGGACGGCAAGTCCAACGGCGTGCGCATGTACACCACCCAGAAGGCCGTCGACGGCATGCGGGAGTCGCCGCTGATCGGCTTCGGCTCGACCCGCAGCACCATCGGCGGGCGCAACTCGATCGCGGTCGGCGAGAGCGCGGGCTGCGGGCGTTGCGGCAACTTCACCATCGGCGGCAACGGCCAGCTGTGGCAGTTGCTCTACGCGCACGGGCTGCTCGGCACCCTGACGTACACCGGCTTCTTCCTGGCCGCCCTCTGGCGGTTCCGGCGCGACGCCTCGCCCATCGGCCTGGCCGGCGGCGCCGCGCTCGTGTCCAGCTTCACGGCGATGTTCTGGTACAACGCGCTGGTCACCCCGCTGGCACTGACGTTCCTGGCCTATGCCGTTCTGTGGCGCAACCAGCAGAGGGGTTTCCAGCCATGAGTCCGATCAAGACCGCGCCGGCCGCGCTGCGAGCCGACGACGAGCGGCTGCGCGCCCGGTACGTCGAGGAGGTGCTCGCCCTGCTCTACCCGGGCACGGGGGAGCGCCAGGTGGAGTACCTCGTCGTCCCCAACGCCCGCCGGCCGCGGCTGCTCGTCCCGGCCGACGACCGCCGGGTCGCCGCGGCGGCCGTGCGCCGCTACGCCGAGCCGCAGTCCCGCCTGGCCCGGCTCAAGCGCGACACGGTCGTGGCCGCGCTGCGCACCGGCCTGTCCGGCCTGCTGCTGCGCGACCGGCTGCGGGTCCGCGCGGCCGAGGACACGATCGACGCGTACCTGGGCCGCACCCTCGGCACCGAGCTGCGCCTCAGCGTCCACATCGGACCAGCGCGGGCCAACCGCAAGCCGGTGCTGCAACTGCTCGACTCCGCGGGCCGGACGCTCGCCTTCGCCAAGCTCGGCACCTCGGCGCTGACCCGCGCGCTGGTGCGGGCCGAGGCCAACGCGCTCGCCGCGGTCGGCGAGGCCGGCCTGACGTCGGTACGCGTCCCCGAGGTCCTGCACGCCGGGCGCTGGGGCGAGCACGAGGTGCTGGTCCAGTCGGCGCTGCCGGTGTGGCGGCCGCGGTCGGCGCTGACCGCCCCGCGGCTTGCCGGCGCGATGCTGGAGGTCGCGCGCTGCTGCGGCACGAGCCACGGCGCCCTCGACGGCAGCGGGTACTGGACGCGCCTGGGCGCCCGGCTGGCCGCGATCGCCGACCACGCCGAGGGCGCGGCGCTGCGGACGGCGGCGGAGCGCATCGCGCGCGCGGCCGGGCGGGTCGAGCTCTCCTTCGGCTCGTGGCACGGGGACTGGGCACCGTGGAACATGGCGAGCCTGGCCGACGCGGTGCTGGTCTGGGACTGGGAGCGGTTCACGCCCGGCGTGCCGATCGGCTTCGACGCGCTGCACCACGCGCTGCAGGTCGGCATCGGCCACTCACCCTCGGCCGGGCAGGCCGTCAACGAGCTCGTCGCGGCCGCGCCCGGCCTGCTGCTGCCCTTCGGCGTGGTGCACCGCCAGGCGGTCGAGGTGACCGCCCTGCTGTACCTCATCGACCTGGCCACCCGGTACGTCACCGACCGTCAGGCGGAGGCCGGCGCCCGGCTGGGCGTGCTCGGCAGCTGGCTGCTGCCCGTCCTTGTCGCGCGAGTGGAGGCGCTGTAACCATGCCCCTGCCGGTACCCGAGACGATGAAGCGCATCGTCCACTTCGGATCCCGCAACTACGGCCACCTCACCGCGAGGCGGCGGATGCTGCCGTCGTTCCTCATCTGCGGCGGCCAGCGCTGCGGCACGACATCGCTCTATCGCGCCCTGGCCGCGCACCCGGCCGTCATCAAGGCCGTGCTGCACAAGGGCGTGCACTACTTCGACGTCGGCTACCACCGGGGGCTGCGCTGGTATCGCGGCCACTTCCCGCTGCAGCGGCGGGCCGAGCGGGTGCGCACCGAGTTCGGCGTGCCCGCGCAGACCTTCGAGTCCAGCCCGTACTACATGTACCACCCGCACGCGTTGGCCCGCATCGCCGCCGACCTGCCCGGGGTACGCCTTGTGGTGCTGGTTCGCGACCCGGTCGAGCGGGCGTACTCCCAGCACGCCCACGAGGTGGCCCGCGGCTTCGAGCCCGAGGTCGACTTCGGCCGCGCGCTGGAGCTGGAGGAGGCCCGGCTGGCGGGGCAGCGGGAGCGGCTGCTCGCCGACCCGTTCGCGTACAGCTTCTCCCACCAGCACCACGCCTACCGGGCGCGCGGCGAGTACATCGAGTACATCGAGCCGATGGCCCGCCTGCTCGGCCGCGACCGCGTGTACGTGGTGGACAGCACCGAGTTCTTCACCCGGCCCGAGCCCGTCTACGACGCCGTCGTGGACTTCCTCGGCCTGCCGCACGTGAACTCCTACCCGGCCTTCGAGCGGCACAACGCCCGGCCGCGCAACCGTCTCGACGACTCGATCGCGTCGCGGCTCGCGGAGCACTACGCGCCCTACGACGAGCGGCTCGCGGACTGGCTGGGCTTCCGGCCCTCGTGGATGTCCCAGTGACCGGTCCGGAGCGAAGCGGAGGGGCCGGGCATCGGTTGGCTCAGCCTTTAGGTCACGCAACCGAGGAGCGAAGCGGGGAGGGCGTGTGACCGGTCCGGAGCGAAGCGGAGGGGCCGGGCATCGGTTGGCTCAGCCTTTAGGTCACGCAACCGACGAGCGAAGCGAGGAGGGCGTGTGACCGGTCCGGAGCGAAGCGGAGGGGCCGGGCATCGGTTGGCTCAGCCTTTAGGTCACGTGACCGACGAGCGAAGCGAGGAGGGCGCGTGACCGAAACGCTGGAGCGGCCCGCGATCGAGTCGCCCGGCGGGATGCTGCGCGGCGCGGTCCGCGGCGGCATCGCGAACCTGGCCGGCGCGGCGTGCACCGGCCTGGCCGGGGTCGGCGTCACGTGGCTCGCCGCGCGGGCGCTGGACCCGCACGCGGCGGGCGCGTTCTTCGCCGCCACGGCCACCTTCGGCCTCGGCGTCACCGTGGGCAAGCTCGGGGTGCAGACGTCGCTGGTGTACTGGCCCGCCCGGATGCGCGCGGTCGGCGACCTGTCCCGGTTCGCCGAGTGCCTGCGGGTCGCGATGATCCCGGTGGCGTTCGCCGCCGTGTTCGTCGCGGCCGGGCTGTGGTTCGCCGCCGGCGTGCTGCCCGGCCGGCCCGACCTGATCCGGGCGCTCGCGCTGTTCCTGCCGGCGGCCGCGTTCACCGACGTGCTGCTGTCCACGACCCGCGGGCTGCGCGCGATGCGCCCGACGGTGCTGCTCGACCGCGTCATGCGCCCGGCCGCGCAGCTCGCGCTGCTGGCGCTGGTGTGGGTGGCCGGCTGGGGCGAGCAGGTCTTCGCCGCCCTCTGGGCCGTGCCCTACGTGCCGACCGCGCTGCTCGCGGGCTATGCGCTCGCGAAGCTGTACAGCCTGACGAAGCCCGAGAAATCAGCGGTGACCGACTTCACGCCGCGGCGGTTCTGGGGCTTCACCGCACCGCGCGCGGTCGCGAGCCTGGCCCAGATGGCCCTGCAGCGCATCGACGTCCTCATGGTCGCCGCGCTGGCCGGCCTGGCCCCGGCGGCCATGTACGCGGTCGCCGGCCGGTTCGTGATCCTCGGCCAGTTCGTCAACCAGGGCGTGTCGCAGTCGGCCCAGCCGCGCCTGGCCGAGCGGCTCGCCGTGCGCGACGCGGCCGGCGCCAACCTGCTCTACCGGCAGGCCACCGCGTGGGTGGTGCTCTTCTGCTGGCCGATGTACCTGCTCGTGTTCACCTACGCCCCGCAGTACCTCCGCCTCTTCGGCGAGCACTACGAGAACGGCGTCGGCGTGGTGCGTGTGCTGGCCGCCGCGATGCTGGTGGCGACCGCCTGCGGCATGGTCGACGTCGTGCTGGCGATGGCCGGGCGCACCTGGTGGAACCTGGCCAACGTCGGGCTGGCCCTGCTCGTGATGCTCGGCGTCGACGCGGTGCTCATCCCTCGAAGCGGCGCGCTCGGCGCGGCCGCCGGCCTGGCGGCCGCGGTGCTCGTGAACAACCTCGTCCCGCTCGTGCAGGTCGTGCACGGGCTGGGGCTGCACCCCTTCGGCCGGGCGACGCTGCTCGCCTGTGCCATGGCGGCCGGGTTCTTCGCCGCGCCCCAGCTTCTGCTGTGGGCGCTGCACCCCGGGCTGGCCGTGAGACTCGCCGCCACCGGGGCGGGTGCCGTCGCGTACTGCTGCGCGGCGGTGCGGTTCAGAACAGTCCTGATGCAAGGAAGAACCTGATTCATGGGGGGACGATGAGAACGGACTACGCGGAGGTCTTCCAGTCGGAGGCGGCGGTCGACAAGTACGAGCGCGTCGTGTACGCGCCGGAGACCTATGCCACGGCGGTGAGCGTGCGGCAGCGGGCGTTCCTGCGCCGGCTGGTGCGGCGGGAGTTCACCGCGCGGCGCCCGATCCAGCACGACTTCGCCTGCGGGACCGGGCGGGCGATCAAGCTGCTGCACGGCGTGGTTCGGGCCGCGCACGGGTACGACACCTCGGAGCAGATGCTCACGAAGGCCCGGGAGGCGGGCGTCTACGCGAAGCTGCACACAGTGCCGGAGGACGGGGCGGTGCCGGAGCCGGCCACGGTGGAGGGGCCGGCGCTGGTGACGGTGTTCCGGCTGCTGCTCAACGCCCCGAAGGAGGTGCGCGACCGGGCGATCGCGTTCGCGGCCCGGATCCTGCCGGAGTCGGACTCGGGGCTGCTCGTCGTGGAGAACCACGGCAACCGCTCGTCGCTGCGCCATCTGCGGCACCGGCGCCATCGCGGCAACGCGTGGTTCGCCGAGCTGCAGCACTCGGAGGTCGAGCAGCTGCTGGCGCGGCACGGCTTCGAGGTGATCGACCGGCGCGGCTTCGCCGTGTTCCCGGCCGGGGCGTACCGGCGGGATTGGCTGCGGCCGATGGCCCGGCGGGCCGACGACCTCGCCACCCGTTCGCGCCGTCTCTCCGGGATCGCCACGGACGTTCTCTATGTGGCAAGACGCATTCCCAAGTAAGTCCCGTTGCCGGAGAACCTCGAGCAAACACCGCGGAGCGAACGCATGAAGCGGATCGTGCTGACGATCGGCGTGGTGGTCGTGACCGTCGCGGCAGCCGCGGCGGTGACGTTGGCGGTGCTGGATCGCGGCAGAAGACCGGAGCCGCCGGCGGCGGGCCCGTCGTCCACGGTGGACACCGGGACGCCGCCCGCCATCGCGACCTCGCAGGGCCCGTTCCGGGCGGGGCCGGTCGGGCCGCCCGGGCACGGCTCATACCTTGGCGCATGGGTGCGGCCAGAGCGCCTGACCGAGTCGGGCCGGGTGACCGCGATGACGGCGTGGGAGCAGTCGCTGGGCCGCAAGATGGCGATCGTCAACACGTATCGCCGCTTCGACGAGAAGTTCTTCAACGACTCCGACCGCCAGTTCACGGTCCGCGGCAGCACCCTGATGCTGTCGTGGGCCGGCGGCGACACGCGGATGGTCACGATGGGCCGCCACGACGAGCTGATCCGGGAGCGCGCCCGCGAGCTCAAGGCCTTCGGCCATCCGGTGCTGATGCGGTACCGCTGGGAGATGGACCGCCCCAACCTCCGCGCCCAGATGTGGTCCGGGCCGGACTACGTCGCGGCGTGGCGGCATGTGCGCGACATCTTCACGCAGGAGGGTGCGACGAACGCGTCCTGGGTGTGGTGCCCGACCGCCGAGGGCTTCCAAGGCGGCTACGCGGCCGACTTCTACCCCGGCGACGACGCGGTCGACTGGACGTGCGTCGACGTGTACGCCGGCACGAAGTACGCCACCATCGGCGCGCTCATGCGGCCGTTCCTCGAGTTCTGCGCCGGGCGCCCGAACAAGCCGGTGATGATCGGCGAGTTCGGCATCGCCCGCAGCTGGGGCACCGCGCAGCGGGCCGCGTGGCTGCGCGACGCCTCGGCGACGTTCAAGGCCAACCCGCAGATCCGCGCGGTGCTGTACTTCGAGTCCGACCCGCTCAACAACAAGGGCCCTACGAACCAGTTCATGGTCTCCGACGACCCGGACGTGCTCGCCGCGTTCCGCTCGTCGCTCGCGCAGGACGCCTACTACCGGCCGATGACGACCTCAGCACAGCGGTAGCCGCAGACGCGCGATCCTCGCTCAGGCCCGCCCGGTCGCCTGGAGGGTGGCGAGGTCCGCGTAGTGCCCGCCCCGGGCGAGCAGCTCGTCGTGGCTGCCCTGCTCCACGATGCGCCCGCCGTCGAGGACGTAGATGACGTCCGCGTCGCGGACCGTGCTCAGCCGGTGCGCGATGACGATGCGGGTCTGTGGCAGCGTGGCGAGCTCCTGCTCGATGTACGCCTCGGTGGCCGGGTCGAGGTTGCTGGTCGCCTCGTCCAGGAGCAGCAGGCGCGGCCCGGGCAGCAGCGCCCGAGCCAGGGCGATCCGCTGACGCTGGCCGCCGGACAGGCCGCCGCCGTCGACCAGCAGCGTGTCGTACCCCATCGGCATCGCCGCGATCTCCTCATGGATGCCGGCGGTCATCGCGGCGGCGGCCACCCGGGGCAGCGGCGCGCCCGGGTCGGTCAGGCTGATGTTCTCCCGCACGCTGCCGGTGAACAGGGTCGGGTCCTGGATCACCACACCGAACTGGCGGCGCAGCGCGCGCACGTCGAGCGTCGCCGCGTCGTGCCCGCCGTGGAACACCTGCCCCTCGGTCGGCTGGTACAGCCCCAGCAGCAGCCGGGCGAGGGTGCTCTTGCCCGAGCCGGACCGGCCGACGAACGCCACCTTTTGCCCCGGCTCGATCGTGAACGTCACCCCGCGCAGCACCCAGGGCGCCCGCGGGTCGAACCGGAAACCGAGGTCGCGCACCGCCACCCGGCCGTCGAGGGCCGGCACCTCCCGGCCACCCGCCTCCGGCTCCTCGACCAGGATGTCGTCGAGGCGGGCGAGGTGTGCGCCGGTCTGCTGCAACTGCTGCAGGTTGTCCACAATGGACGACAGTGGCGCGAGCGCGGCGGTGGCGAGCGCGCCGAGCGCCAGCATGGTGCCGAGGCTCAGCTCGCCGTGCAGGACCCGCTGCGCGCCGATGAGCAGCAGCAGCGCGGGCGCCAGGTACTGCAGCGCCCCGAGCGCGGTCTCCAGACCGCCACGCACCAGGCCGTGCCGGGTGCCGGCGTTGAGCTGCCTCGCGAACAGGTACGACCAGCGCTGCACGGCGCGTTGCTCGGCGCTGGCCGCCTTGAGCGTCTCGATGCCGCCGAGCGCCTCGATGAGCTGGGCCTGCGCCTTGCCCGAGGCGTGCAGCTCCCGCTCGGCGAGTTCGCCGACCCGGCGCCGGGTCGCCAGCAGCGCCGCCAGCTGGGCGCAGGCGAGCGCGGCAAGGCAGCCGCCGAACACCGGGTCCCGCCACAGCACCAGGCCGAGGTAGCCCAGCGCCAGTGGCGCGTCGAGCAGCGTCGACAGCACGTGGCCGGAGAGGATGTCCCGCAGCGCCGCGACGCTCTGGGTGCGCATCACCAGGTCGCCCGTGCCCCGCTCGGCGAAGAAGCGGTACGGCAGGGCGAACAGGTGCCGCACCACCCCGCCGGTGACGTCGTTGTCGGCGCGTGAGCGCAGCGCCAGCAACAGCCCGGTGCGCAGGAAACCGAGCACGGCCTGGGCCGCGACGGCGACCGCGACGGCGAGTGCGAGCGGCGCCAGCAGGTCGGTGGAGCCGGTGGGCAGCAGCCGGTCCACCAGCAGCGCGGACAGGGCCGGCACCGCGAGGCCTAGCAGCTGCAGCAGCAGCGAGGCGAGCAGCACCTGGGCCAGCACCCAGCGGTAGCGGCGCAGCGCGGCGGTGAGGAGCTGCCGCCGCCAGGGCGACGTGTCCGGTTCGCCGTCGCCGGGCCGGAAGTCCGGGCCCGGTTCGAAGCCGATGACGACGCCGGTGAAGCTGGCGTCGAACTCCTCGCGGCTGAGCCGGCGCCGGCCGGAGACCGGGTCCAGCAGGTGGACCCACCGGCGGCCCCAGCGCTCCAGCAGCACATAGTGGTTGAAGTTCCAGTACAACATCGCGGGTGTCGGTACCGCGGCCAGCTCCTCGGGCCGCAGGGAGAACGCCCGTGCGTGCAGCCCGTAGCCGGTGGCCGCTTCGACCAGGGCCAGGGCGCTCAGCCCGTCGCGTGACACCCCGAGGTCGGACACCACCTGCCGCACCGCGGTGCGCCGGCCGTGGTAGGTGAGCACCATGGCCAGGCAGGCGGCGCCGCAGTCGGCCGCCTTGACCTGCCGCAGCTCCCGCAGACGCCGGCTCATCGCGTCACCGCGAGCACCAGCGGGGCCAGGCCGGCCAGCAGGAGCAGTCCCGCCAGCCATAGCGCCGCGAAGAGCCGGCCGGGCAGCACGCGCAGGTGCTCCTCCTCGACCCGGCCGGCGTCCGCGTGTTGACGCACCGCGGCCGCCAGGAAGACGCCGTTGCGGGTGATGCTCAGGTCATCCACGGGGGCCCCAGTTCCACTCGATCCTCGCTTCGGCCCGGCGTTCGGCCAGCCAGTCGGCGAACAGCCGGCGTGACACTGCCTCCCTGGTGGCGGGCCGCACGCCCAGTACCGATGCGACGAGGAACCGGTCGCCGAGCGGGACCGGCCCGTTGCCGGCGACCGCCTCGGCCAGCTCGGGTCCGAGGTCCGCGCGCGTCACGGTCACCAGGGCCGGCGCCGGGCCGCTGCCGGCGGCGAAGTCGGCGGCCGCGGCGGCAAGCAGGTCGGGAGCCTCCGTCAGCCGGGCCAGCCGTGCCGCCGCGGCGGCGTCCGGGTGCTCGACCCGCACCAGCCGCAGCTGGTCGTAGCGGTGCGAGTCGGCGGTGAGCTCGGCGTCGACGCGGCCGGCCGTGACCCGCTCCCGCAGCCGTGCCACCTGCGCCTGGTGGACCACCAGGTCCTCGAACTGCCGGTCGCTGAGGCGTTCGCGGCGCATCCACTCGCGGGTCGCCTCGGCGGTGAGCAGGCCGCGGGCCCGCCGGAACGCGTCGGCGGCGTCCTGCAGCGCCGCGTCGTCGAGCTCCTCGCCGCCGGCGTCCAGCACCTCGCGCACCAGGCACGTGTCGACGAGCCGGTCGCGCAGCGGCGCTTCCCGCCACAGCACGTCGAGGAAGCCGATCGCGTCGGCCACCTCCAGCTCGACGCCGTTGACCCGCACCAGCAGCATCTCGCCGCCGCGCTGCACGCCGCGCAGCGGCCACGGCAGGGCGTCGTCCGGGCACCACGACAGCGACACCACGCCCGCGTCGGTGGCAGGTTCCCGGACGAGCAGGTCGTAGTGCAGCGACCCGTCGTACTCTTCGCGCTGCCACAGCAGGCGCAGCGCCGCGCCGGGGTGCCGGTCGCGCAGCGCTTCGACGCGGGTGCGGGCCTCGGCCGGCTCGACCTTCTCGGCGGTCGCCGCGCTCAGCAGCCCGACCGCCTCCGCCAGCAGCGTCATGCCGGCACCTCCACCGGACGCACCTCGCCGGTGAGCAGCAGGTCGGCGACCGCGGCGGTGATGGGCAGCCCGGTCGCCAGCTCCAGCCAGTCGTACTGCCCGTTGGGGTTGATCTCCAGGAACACGTAGCGGCCCTCCGGGGTCAGGATCAGGTCGATGGCGCCGTAGCTGAGGCCGAGCCGGCGCACCAGCGCGCGGCAGCGCTCCGCCACGTCGCCGGGCAGCCGGTGAACGTGCAGCGGGGTGTTCTGGTGGTCGTAGCGGCGCCAGTCGTACCGCGTGTGGCGGGTGGCCTGGGAGTGGATCTCGACGGCGAAGACGGCGTCGCCGACAACGGTCACGCGCAGCTCGACGTCCTTCGGCACGTACGCCTGGACGATCATCGGCGCCAACCGCAGCGCGGCGACGTATCCGAGGTCGCGGTTGCTCACCGGCTCGGTGTAGCGGCCCATGGGCGCCTCGGCGGTACCGCGCGGCGAGCGGTGCAGCGGCTTGGTGATGATCTTCCCGTCGTGCGTGTCGTAGAAGTCCAGCAGCCGGTCGGGGTCGGCGGTGATCAGCGTCGGCGGTACCGCGAACCCCAGCTCGACCGCGACCGCGAGGTGGTACGACTTGCGGTCGGCGCGATCGATCACGTCACGGGTGGCGGGCACCTGGCGGCAGGCCAGCGAACGCCACACGCCGTCGAGGTAGGTCTTCACCTCGCCGGCCAGGTGGGCCCGCACCTCCGGGTCGCCGACGGTGTGCGGTGGCACCGGCGCGGTCGGGCGCCGGTGCCACACACACGTCAGACCTTCCAGATCGACGCCCCGGCCGTCGAGACGCAGCCACCGGCGAACGCGGCCGGTGCCACCGGCGGTCATCTCCACCTGCGCATCCGCCGGCACGGCTCCCGGATCGAGCCGGAGCACCTCAGCTCCTCGGGAGGTGAGCAGCGCCGCGACCCGCTCGGCGGTGACGTCGTCGGCGGCGGTGAGGACGAGGATCTGTGCGGTCATGGCGATTTATCGTTCAGTGCTTCGTCCGTTGCCCGGTCAGTCGCTCATGCCGTCGCCGGAACACGACCAGCCGCCGCTGCCCTTCGTGCAGACCTGGCTCTTCGCCCCGCCGCTGATCTGCCGCAGCTCGTCCTCGCGCAGCTCCAAGCCGGTCTTGGCCAACTGGTCGAGCCTGATGCGCGTCGTGGCCTTCTTCAACATCGGAACAGCTCCTTCTTCTCGGTGACACCGGACCGTGCGGTTCGGTGATCACCATTGGAGCCGCGGTGACTTAAGACCCACTTGCGACCGTCTTGCAGTACTGTGTCGCCAACTGGACGGCAACCCGGGGTATCACGTCGCGGTTGTGGCATAAGCGCCGCGGCGTGCGGCGGTCACCGGGATGCCGCGGAGAGTCGGAGGCGGGCCGCCCGCCGGCCGGGCAGACGATAACGTCAAGGCATGTCCCAGGATTTCGTGCCACTGGCCGAGCACATCGCCGACGCGCTGCTCGAGTGTGCGCCCGGGCTCGCCGCCAGCGCGGGCGATCACCGCTTCGACGACCGGCTCCCCGACTACTCCGCCGACGGGGTGTCCGCCGACATCGAGATGCTGCGCGACGCCTCCGCGGCGCTGAGCCAGGTCGACGTCGACGAGCTCGGCGTGCAGGACCAGGTCGACCACGCGGTGCTGCTCGCCCGGGTCGAGCGGATGCTGTTCGAGCGGTCGGAGATCCGCGAGCACGAGTGGAACCCGCTCGTGCACAACCCCGGCAGCCTGCTGCACGGGCTCATCTCGCGGCCGTTCGCGCCGGCGGAGGAGCGGCTCGTGTCGATCGCCGCGCGGCTGTCGGCGATTCCGGACTCGCTAGCGACGGCGCGGGCGGTGCTGGGCGACGCGCCACGGGTGCACGTGGAGACCGCGATCGGGCAGTTCGCCGGGACCGCTCGGCTGGTGCGCGAGGAGTTCGGCGAGCTGTTCAAGGAGGCGCCTGGCCTGGCCGAGGTGGTCGCGCCGGCGCAGGAGCGGGCCGCGGCCGAGCTCGACGCCTTCGCGCAGTGGCTGCGCGGGCGGCTGGAGCCTGCCGGGGAATCGGCCGAGCGCGACCCGCGGCTGGGCCGGCGGCTGTGGGAGGCGCGGCTGTGGCACACGCTGGACACCGAGCTCAGCGCGCGAACGGTGCTCGAGCGCGCCGAGGCCAACCTCGAGCGGGTGAGCGGCGAGCTGCGGGCCGTGGCGGCGGAGCTGACCGGTGGGGCGGAGTCGACGCGGACGGTGCGGGAGGCGCTGGCCCGCGCGGCCGCGGACGTGCCGGACAACGACACGATCGTCGAGCTGGCGAAGGTGTCGCTGGACGAGGCGACCGCGTTCGTGC
Source organism: Dactylosporangium sp. NPDC000555 (assembly GCF_040300025.1). Lineage (NCBI taxonomy): Bacteria > Bacillati > Actinomycetota > Actinomycetes > Micromonosporales > Micromonosporaceae > Dactylosporangium > Dactylosporangium sp. NPDC000555. The sequence goes on from NZ_JBEPDB010000022.1 coordinate 46,326, forward strand.
GGGACCACGATCTGGTCACGCTGGTCGACGACCCACTGGTGATCATGGAGATGCCGGAGTTCGCGCGGGGGGTGGCGGTGGCGTACTGCGACCCGCCGGGCCTGCTCGAGCCGGCCGAGCTGCCGACGTTCTTCTGCATCTCGCCGACCCCGGCGGACTGGTCGGCGGAGCGGGTGGCGTCGTTCTATCGTGAGTACAACAGCCACATGCTGCGCGACCTGACCGTGCACGAGGCGACGCCGGGGCACTTCCTGCAGTTGGCGCACGCGCGCCGGTTCCGGGGTCGCACGCGGGCGCGGGCGATCGGCTGGTCGGGGCCCTTCGTGGAGGGTTGGGCGGTCTACGCCGAGGAGCTCATGGCCGGCCGCGGCTTCGGCGGCCTTCCGGTGCGCCTCCAGCAGCTCAAGATGCAGCTGCGGATGAGCATCAACGCGATCATCGACCAGCGCGTGCACTGCGACGGGATGACCGAGGACGAGGCGATGGCGCTCATGATGGAGCGCGGCTTCCAGGAGGAGGGTGAGGCGGCCGGCAAGTGGCGGCGCGTGCTGCTGAGCTCGACGCAGCTCTCGACGTACTTCGTGGGCTACACCGAGGTTCGGCAGATCGCGGATGAACGTCCGGCGAACGTCACGCTCCGCGACTGGCACGACCGGATGCTGGCGCACGGCTCGCCCCCGCCCCGCCACCTGCGCACGCTGCTGGAGCTTTAACCCGAAGCGCATGCAAGATCCGCCCGGACGATAGGCTCAGAGGTGCCGCACCGTGGCGGCCGACCAAACTTTTTTCTGCAGGGAGTGACACGACAGTGGCCACTATCGAAGCAATCGGCGCGCGGGAGATCCTCGACTCGCGGGGCAACCCGACGGTCGAGGTCGAGGTCGTTCTCGACGACGGCACCCTGGCCCGGGCGGCGGTGCCCTCGGGCGCCTCCACCGGCGCCTTCGAGGCCAACGAGCTGCGCGACGGCGACAGCAAGCGCTACCTCGGCAAGGGCGTGGAGAAGGCCGTCGACAACGTCAACGAGCGCATCGCCGAGGCCGTCCGCGGCTTCGACGCCACCGAGCAGCGCCTCGTCGACCAGGCCATGCTCGACCTCGACGGCACCCCGGAGAAGTCGGAGCTCGGCGCCAACGCGATCCTCGGTGTCTCGCTCGCGGTGGCCAAGGCCGCCGCCGACTCATCCGGCCTGAGCCTGTTCAAGTACCTCGGCGGCCCCAACGCGCACGTCCTGCCGGTGCCGATGATGAACATCCTCAACGGCGGCGCGCACGCGGACTCCAACGTGGACATCCAGGAGTTCATGATCGCGCCGATCGGCGCCCCGTCGTTCCGTGAGGCGCTGCGCACCGGCGCCGAGGTGTACCACACGCTCAAGTCGGTGCTGAAGAAGAAGGGCCTGGCCACCGGCCTGGGCGACGAGGGCGGCTTCGCCCCGAGCCTGCCGACCAACGCCGCCGCGCTCGATCTGATCGCGGAGGCCGTGGAGAAGGCCGGCTACTCGCTGGGCAGCGACATCGTGCTCGCGCTCGACGTGGCCGCCACCGAGTTCCACAAGGACGGCGCCTACGGCTTCGAGGGCGGCAGCAAGTCGTCCGAGGAGATGATCGCCTACTACACGCAGCTCGTGGACGCCTACCCGATCGTCTCCATCGAGGACCCGCTGTCCGAGGAGGACTGGGACGGCTGGAAGGCGATGACCGACGCGCTCGGCGGCCGCATCCAGATCGTCGGCGACGACCTGTTCGTCACCAACCCGCAGCGCATCGCCCGGGGCATCGCCACCCAGACCGCCAACGCGGTGCTGGTGAAGGTGAACCAGATCGGCTCGCTCACCGAGACGCTCGACGCCGTCGACCTGGCCCACCGCGCCGGGTTCCGCACGATGATGAGCCACCGCTCGGGCGAGACCGAGGACACCACGATCGCCGACCTCGCCGTCGCCGTGGGCAGCGGCCAGATCAAGACCGGCGCGCCGGCCCGCTCCGAGCGGGTCGCGAAGTACAACCAGCTGCTGCGTATCGAGGACGAGCTCGACGACGCGGCGCGCTACGCCGGGCGCGGGGCCTTCCCGCGGTACCGTTAACCGTTCTTGATGGCCCGCGGCCCGCGCGTGATGCGCGGGCCGCGGGTCGCGCGGACCTTGGGGGAGGGCATGCAGCAGCGCACCAGGCCGAGCGGGCCGGGTGGGCCGGGTGGACGCGGCGCGGGGTCCCGCGGCTCGGCGTCCAGAGGCCAGCGTGGCGGCCCGCACGCCGGTGCGAGTCGCGCGCCCTCCCGCCCGATGGTGGCCCGGCGGGCTGCCACGACCGGCGGCGCGGCGATGCGCACCCGCGCGCCGCAGCCGCGCCGGTTCACCAGCCGGGCGGTGCTGCTCAGCATCGTCCTGCTGGTGTTGCTGCTCGCCTACGCCTATCCGGTCCGGGTGTATCTGGCCCAGCAGGCCGAGATCCAGGCGCTGGAGGAGAGCCAGCACCGGCAGGCCGCCAAGGTCGCCGAGATGGAGGCGCGGGCGAAGAAGTGGGACGATCCCGAATACGTGATCTCCCAGGCCCGCCAGCGGCTGCACATGGTGCTGCCTGGCGAGAAGCCGTGGTTGGTGGTCGATCCGGCCAACAGCCGGGAGGCCGATCCCACCGATCTGCCGGGGGCGCCGAAGCCGCCCCGGCCCTGGTACGGCAAGCTGTGGTCGAGCGTCGAGGCGGCGGGCAAGCAGTGACGGAGTTCGACAGAGTGGATGCCGGGGAGCCCGTGAGGGCCACCGAGGAGGATCTCGCGGTGGTCGCGGCGCAGCTCGGCCGCACGCCCCGGGGCACCCGCGCGGTCGCCCACCGCTGCCCGTGCGGGCTGCCCGACGTCGTGGAGACCACGCCGCGGCTGCCCGACGGCACGCCCTTTCCGACGCTGTTCTACCTCACCTGTCCCCGGGCGGTGCACGAGTGCAGCCGGCTGGAGTCCTCCGGGCTGATGCGCGAGATGGGCGCCCGGCTGGCCGCGGACCCGGAGCTGGCCGCGCAGTACCAGCGCGCGCACGTGGACTACCTGCGCCGCCGGGAGCAGGTCGGGCACGTCGAGGAGATCGCCGGGGTGTCCGCGGGCGGCATGCCGACCCGGGTGAAGTGCCTGCACGTGCACCTCGGCCACGCCCTCGCGGTCGGTCCGGGCGTCAACCCCTTCGGGGACGAGACCCGTGAGCTCGCGGGCGAGTGGTGGAAGGCGGGGCCGTGCGTCTCGATCGACGGGGCGGCCTCACTCGACGCTGGTGACGACTGAGCGCATGAGCTGACCACCGGGAGCCCGTGGTGTCCACGAGCTCCGGGCGGTGGCGTCATTTGTTCGGTGCGGGCGGAGCGGTGCCCTCGATGATCTGGGCGCCCTTCGGCGGTGCGAACGCCTGCGCGTCGACCTTGTCGCTGTACTTGGTCAGCTCCACGCCGAGCGGCTTGTCGTCCGTGCCGACCCCCTTGAACCGGGTGAGCAGGCCGCTCTCCGAGACGCAGACGTGGAACTCCTTCGCCGTGACCGCGTTGGGGTCGGCGTCGCGAGGGATGCCCGTCACATCGAGACAGTCGCTCTTGAGACCCGCGATCGTCTCGGTGTTCTCGGCGATCTTGACGCCCGGCACGACGGCGGCGGCGATCATGAGCGCCACCGCCATCTCGGCGTTGACGAAGCCGCCGCCGGCGACCGCCGAGAGGTACGCGGACTGGTCGGACTTCGACAGCTGTCCGGTCTGCACCGGGCTCTTGTGGCATACGAGCTTGGCGCCGGGCTTGCCCGAGCAGTTGTACAGCGTGTCGTCGGTGAGGATGAACCGTCCCGCGGTGCCCAGGTAGGCGGCCTTCGGCGGCTGCTGCACAACGGTGGTGGTCTTCCCGTCGTCCTTGGAGCCGTCGATGTTCTTGTAGTCGGCGGTGAACGTCAGCTCACCGGACTTGCCGAGCCGGTCGGAGAGCTTGGAGATCGCGTTGACGTTGTCGACGGCCTGCTTGACCTTGCCGAGCACGCCGCAGCCCAGCGCGCCGGCGCCGAGCACGATTGCGGTTGCCGTGGCGAGCAGCCGGGATGCGGTTCGGTTCATGTCGCACAATGTGGGGGCCGCCGGGCCGTCCTGGCAACCATGTGTCAGCAGGGCGACCCGTTCACCGAGCAACTCGTCGGCTGCGCGGCCGCGCCCTTGGCCTCGAAGCCCATCCGGATGGCCCCGCCGGCCTCGAGATAGGTGTTGTACGCCTGCGAGTGCATCACGAGCCGGCCCGGCTGCACCTCCGCCTTGGCGCCCCAGGTCGAGGTCACGTCGACGCTCTGGGGCAGCCCGAGCTGGACCGTCCAGCCCGTCAGCGGCTGGCTGCTCAGGTTGGTGAGCGTCACCTCGGCGTTGAAGCCGTCCTTCCACTGGCTGCGCACCGAGTACGCGGCCTTGACCGTCCCGGGGGCGGCCGTGCCACGGGCGCTCGGGGTGTTCTTCGCCGCCGCGCTCGGCCCGGCGGTGCCCACCACCCTCGCCGGTCGCGGGTTATCGTCGCCCTTGGTCACGTACAGGACCGTCATCGTGCAGGCCAGCACCGTCATCACCGCAGCGGTGACCATCAGCACCCGGTCGCGTGTCAGATGCCACATCCGCGCGCCACTACCCTTACGGCCATGGAGGTAACCGTTCGGCGGGCGCGAACCGCCGACGTGCGGGGGATCCGGCGGCTCGTCGCGATGTACGTCGCGGACCGGCGGCTGCTGTCCAAGCCCACCGTCGCGCTCTACGAGGCCGTCCAGGAGTTCTGGGTGGCTGAGCGGCAGAGCGACCGCACGATCGTCGGCTGCGGCGCCCTGCACGTGATGTGGGAGGACCTGGCCGAGGTTCGCACGGTGGCCATCGACCCGATGCTGCGCGGACACAAGATCGGGCACCGGATCGTCGCCGAACTGCTGGACGCGGCCCGGGAGATCGGCGTGCGCCGGGTCTTCGTGCTGACGTTCGAGACGCGCTTCTTCGGCTCGTTCGGCTTCGTGCCGATCGACGGGACCCCGGTCACCCATCAGGTGTACGAGGAGCTACTGCGCTCCTACGACGAGGGTGTCGCGGAGTTCCTCGACCTGGAGCGGGTCAAGCCCAACACCCTCGGCAACCACCGGATGTTGCTGCATTTGTAGGCTTACCGATCGTGAAGCGAGTGGCGGCGATCGACTGCGGCACCAACTCTGTCCGGCTCCTGATCGCGGACATCGACGAAATGTCGGAAATCTCGGACTTGACCCGTCAGATGCGGATCGTCCGGCTCGGCGAGGGCGTCGACCAGACCGGCCGGCTGGCCCCGGCGGCCATCGAGCGGACCCGGCTCGCCCTCGCCGACTACGCGGCGGACATCGCGAAGTCGGGCGTCGACGCGGCCCGCATGGTGGCCACCAGCGCCTCCCGCGACGCCGAGAACGCGGCCGACTTCCGCGCCATGGTGTTCGACACGCTCGGCTTCGAGCCCGAGGTGATCACGGGAGACGAGGAGGCCCGGCTCTCCTTCGCCGGGGCGGTGCGGGGCCTCGCGGCGCAGTCGCCGTTCCTGGTGGTGGACATCGGCGGCGGCTCGACCGAATTCGTGCTGGGTGCCGTGGGGGCCGCCGACGACGTCGACGCGGCGCTCAGCGTGGACATCGGCTGCGTGCGCATGACCGAGCGCCACCTGCGCGCCGATCCGCCCACGCCGGAACAGGTGGCGGCGGCCGAGGCCGACATCACCGCCGCGGTCGACCGGGCGCTCGCCGCCGTGCGTGGTGCCCGGGCCCGCACGCTGGTGGGCCTGGCCGGCTCGGTGACCACGGTGGCCGCGCTCGCGCTCGGGCTGCCGGAGTACGACCCCCGTCGCATCCACCGGGCCCGGATCTCCGCCGCCGACGTCGCCAAGGTCACCGCCGACCTGCTGGCGAAGACCGCGGAGCAGCGCCTTGCCAGCCCGGTCATGCACCCCGGCCGCGCCGACGTCATCGGCGCGGGGGCGCTGATCCTGCGGATCATCGTCGAGCGTTCCGGCGCGGATTCGGTCATCGCGTCCGAGTCGGACATTCTCGACGGAATCGCCCTGTCGCTCGCGTAGTCGTCGCTGTCGGGTTTACGTCAGCGCTGCTCAGCGGGGTCAGCCGGTCCGGCGGACCTCGGCGCGGGACTGCTCGCGGGGCTTCGCGTCGTCGCGGGACCACCACCAGCCGTAGGTAAGGATGCCGTCACTCGGCATCGTGATGATGATCTTGGCCAGCAGGGCGCCCTCGTAGGCGTTGAACACCCCCGGCTCGCTCTGTACGAATCGGGTCACGCCGGGGAGCTCCAGGCACGTGACGTGCAGTTCCAGCCGACCGGCCTCGCTCGCGGTGAGGATCGTGTGCTCGACGTGCTGCAGTCCCTTGCTGTCGCTGACCGCCTCGTAGTCCAGCGTGATCGCGTTGCCGCGCACCACGGAGGTCACCTTGATGCGGGCGACGAAGGGCCCGGACTCCAGTCCGTCGCCGCGTCCGCGATACACACCGGGTGCCGCGGCGAGTCGTTTCAAGAGATCGGTCACGGCGCTCACCGTAGTACGGGCGCGCTCGATGCTGTGCACCTTGGTCCTCTACCGCTATCGTGAGCCGGTCCAGCGGGCCAATGGCCGGTTTGCCAAGCTCAAACCCCCTTTTGCCCGTTAGGGTGATCTCTGCGGCATACCCCCGGAAGGAAACGCATGTCTGATCAGTACCCGCCGCCCGGCAGCTATCCGCCTCCAGGTGGCGGGGGTTACCCGCCGCCGGGCGGTGACCAGCCCCCGGCATACGGTCCGCCGGCGTCCGGTGCGCCCTATGGCCAGCCGTCGTCCGGTGGGCCCTACGGCCCGCCGACGTCGGGCTCGCCGTACGGCCAGCCCCCGGCCTACGGCGCACCCGCCCCGGGCGCGCCCGGCGCTCCGTTCGGCGCCCCGCCGCCGCCTCCGAAGAAGAGCAGCGCCGGCAAGATCATCCTGATCATCCTCGGCGTCATCCTGGTCCTGGTGCTGGTGTGCTGCGGCGCCACCTTCCTGTTCGCCAAGGACACCTGGAACGACCTCGTCGACAACGTCAAGACCAACCCGGCGATGGCCAAGGTCGGCGACTGCCTCGCCGGCGACGACATCACGGAAGAGGCGTCGAAGAGCGTCGACGTGAAGATCGTCAAGTGTGACGACTCGACCGCGAAGTACAAGGTCTTGGGCATCCCGGGCGGTGTGAGCAAGGCCGACGCGCTCGCGAAGGAGACGAAGGTCTGCGCCGCCTACCCGGACACCCAGTACGTCCTGTGGCAGGGCACCGACGTCAAGGACGGCTCCGCTCTCTGCCTGGAAGACGCGAAGTAATCCAGTAGTACCTCGCGAGGCGGTCCGCTGGGCGGGCCGCCTTTTGCGTGCCCGGGTGTTCCGCTCTTGATACTACTGTGCATTGCGTACTACTCTGCTTGCCGTGGACACCACCCAACTGCTGAAGGGGGTGCTCGACCTCGCCGTTCTCGCCGTGCTGCGGGATGAGGACGGTTACGGGTACGACATCCTGCGCCGACTGCGCTCGGCGGGCCTCGACGACGTCGGTGACGCGTCGGTCTATGGCACTCTCCGCCGGCTGTTCCAGGCCGGGGCGCTCACCACCTACGTGGTGCCGAGCGAGTCCGGTCCGCATCGCAAGTACTACGCGCTCAACGCCGCCGGCCGGGCCCAGCTCGCCCAGTCCGGCAAGGTCTGGCGCGGCTTCGCGCGGACGATGGACCAGCTCATCGGGGAGAGCGCATGACCGGTCCGGGGCGAAGCGGAGGTCTCGGCGTGACCGGCCCGCAGCGGAGCGGAGGGGCCGGTCACTGGCTGGCTCAGTGTTCAGGTCATGCAACCGACGAGCGCAGCGAGGGGGGGCGCGTGATCGGCCCGGAGCGGAGCGGAGGGGCCGGTCACTGGCTGGCTCAGTGTTCAGGTCATGCAACCGACGAGCGCAGCGAGGAGGGCGCATGACCGCGCCGAGCAGCAGCAGTCTGGAGATCGACTACTACCTGGAGCGGGTCGGGGCCGCGCTCGCCGACCTGCCGCCGGACGTGCGCGACGACCTGATGGAGGACCTGCCGGCGCACTTCGCCGAGGTCTTGGAGGAGCGGGGCGGGTCGCTGGTCGAGCGGCTCGGGCCGCCGGCCGCCTACGCCGCCGAGCTGCGCGCCGCGGCCGGCCTCGACGCGGCGACCCGGCCGAGGCTCGGCCGTGCGGCCCCGGAGCTCTTCGCGGCCCGGCTGCGGGTCCTGGACCAGCGCGCCGGCCGGCTCATCGGCTACGGGCGGGCCACCGACTTCCTGCGGCTGCTGCGCCCCGCGTGGTGGATCGCCCGCGGGGTCGGCCTCGTGACGCTGATCTTCGCGTTCGACATCATCCCCACTGACCGCTTCAACGGTCCGATCGGCTGGGTCCTCATCGCGATCGCCGTGGTGGTCTCCGTGCGCGTCGGCGCCACCGGCCGCCCGCACCTGCCGCGCTGGGCCGGCCGCGGGGTCATCGCGGTCGCGGCGATCGGTCTGCTGATCGTGATGGTCAACGCCGGCAGGATCTTCGACTCCCGCGACTACTCGCCGAGTCCGGCGGTGTACTCCCCGTATTCCAGCGTCACCGACGTCTACCCGGTCGACATGAACGGGCGGCCGATCGAAGGCGTCGCACTCCTCGACCAGAACGGTAACCCGATCGTCCTCGGCGACCCGTGGCGGTGCGCGACCAACGACCAGCCGCCCCCGGAACCGCCGACCTACCCGATGTGCGTGCGGCCCCGGCCAGAGCCGACCGCGTCGCCGTCGGCGTCAGCGTCGGCCTCTCCGTCGGCCTCTCCGTCGGACTCGCTGCCGGCTTCGCCGTCGGCTTCCTCGTCCGGCTAACCTTCGGCGGGTGGGAGACGCCCGCGATGCCTTGGACCGGCTCGACGCTGAGATCTGCGGCTGCCGCCGCTGCCCGCGCCTGGTGGCGTGGCGCGAACAGGTGGCGGCGGCCAAGCGGGCGGCGTTCCGCGACGAGGAGTACTGGGGGCGCCCGGTGCCCGGCTTCGGCCCGCACCGGGCGCCCATCGCCATTCTCGGCCTCGCCCCGGCCGCCCACGGCGGCAACCGCACCGGCCGGATCTTCACCGGCGACCGCTCCGGCGACGTGCTGTTCGCCGCCCTGCACCGCGCCGGCCTGGCCAGCCAGCCCACCAGCACGTCGCGTGACGACGGGCTGACGCTGACCGCGACGAGAATCTTCGCGGCCGTGCGCTGCGCGCCGCCGGACAACAAGCCCACCCCGCGCGAGCGCGACACCAGCGCGCCGTTCCTGCACCGCGAGCTGCGCGAGATCGCCCCGGACCTGCGGGTCGTCGTCGCCCTGGGCGCGTTCGCGTGGGCCGCCTTCTGGCCCGCGCTCCGCGCCGTCTACGGTGTAGCACCAGCGCGGAAGGTTCCGTTCGGTCACGGCGCCCTGTGGCGGACCGACGGCGCTCCCGCGTTGCTCGGTTGTTACCACGTAAGCCAGCAGAACACCTTTACCGGCAGGCTCACGCCAGGAATGCTGGACGAGATTTTCGCCCGGGCGAAGCAGCTCGCCGGGCTCACATAGAGCGACGGGATGCCCTCGACATCATGGACCGCACCTTCAACCGCTGGTTGCCGGTCCTGGGCGTCGTAGCCGTGCTCGCCGTCGCGGCCCTCGCGGCGTCGATGTCCTCTCCCGAGGTCACAAAAGTGCCGGTCCCGCCGCCGAACACGGCCCCGCCCTCACCGGTGGTGCGGACCACGCAGATCGACTTTGACGCGGGCCCGCCGAGCACCCGCGCGCCCGGGACGGGCGAGCTGCCGGCCTGGCTGACGTACGTGGCCATGGCCCTGTGCGTGGTGCTGGTCGCGGTCCTCGTCGGCAGCCTGGTGTGGTTTCTGCTGCGCCACCGCGCCCCGAAGCGGCCGTCGCGGCTGTTCGTCGAGCCGGAGCAGCCCAAGCCGATGGCGGGCGCCGACGCCGGCGAGGAGGTCATGGCCGCGGTCGAGGCCGGCCTGGTCGACCTCTCCGACACCGACGCCGACCCGCGGCGGGCCGTGATCGCGTGCTGGGTGCGGCTGGAGCGCGCCGCCGCCGCGGCCGGCACCCCGCGCCTGGCCGGCGACAGCCCGACCGAGCTGGTGACCCGGCTGCTGGCCGCCCACCAGGTGAGCCGCCCGACGCTGGAGGGGTTCGCCGAGGTGTACCGCGAGGCCCGCTACGCCACCCACCCGGTCGGCGAGCGCTCGCGCCAGGACGCGATCGACGCCCTGCGGCAGATCCGCGCCGAGCTGTCCGGCATCGGCCGGGCCGTGCCCGAGGGCGTGCCCGATGGCTCGTGAGCAGGAGCGGGTGGTCGGCCTCGAGGAGCTGTTCGAGGGCGGCCGAGCGGCCCAGCGCCGCGACCCGCGCCCGGCACGCCGCCCGTCGCGGCCGTTCGACACGCGCTGGTGGGTGCGCCGGCTCTTCGTCGCCGTCGCGCTGACCACCGTCGGCTGGTTCGTGCTCTGGATGACCGGTTACGTGGTGTCGTACCCCCTGGTGCTTTTGTCCATCGTGGCCATCCAGGTGATGCGCCAGGTGCTGGCGCAGGTGCACGCCGACGAGCTGCCCGCCGCGGTGACCGGCGTCGGCCTGGAGCCCGTCCGCGAGCCGCCGGAACGGGGGGACCGCCCGGCCCGCCGCGAGCTGCGCGACGCGATCCCGTCCGGCGACGGCATCCGGCTCGCCGTGTCCAGGTGGGACGACCGGTTCGTGTGGGGCGAGCGCGACCCGGGCCGGTTCGCGGCCGTCGTCGTACCCCGCTTCGCCGACCTCGTCGATGCCAGGCTGCGCCAGCGCCACGGCATCACCCTGGCCGGCGCCCCCGAACAGGCCCGCCGACTCGTCGGCGAGGAGCTCTGGCAGCTACTGCACTACACGCCGTCCCGCGTGCCCAGCCCGCGGGACATAGCATCGATCGTCGCGAAGGTGGAGGCGCTATGAAGACGCTCGCACCGGCCGAGGTGGGCCGGATCGCCAAGGTGGTCCTGGACCAGGTCGGCACGGTGGTCGTCGGCAAGCGCGACTCGCTCGAGCTGGTCCTGGCCGGGATCCTGGCCGGCGGCCACGTGCTGCTGGAAGACCTGCCGGGCCTGGGCAAGACGCTGACCGCGCGCTCGTTCGCCCAGGCGCTCGGCATCAGCTTCCGCCGCCTGCAGTTCACCCCCGACCTGCTGCCCGCCGACGTGACCGGGTCGTTCCTCTACGACCAGCGCAACCACGAGTTCACGTTCCGGGCCGGCCCGGTCTTCACCAACCTGCTGCTCGCCGACGAGATCAACCGCACGCCGCCGAAGACGCAGTCGGCGCTGCTGGAGGCGATGCAGGAGCGCCAGGTGTCGGTCGAGGGCGCCACCTACCGGCTCGACTCGCCGTTCCACGTGCTCGCCACCGCCAACCCGATCGAGTACGAGGGCACGTATCCGCTGCCCGAGGCCCAGCTGGACCGCTTCCTGCTGCGCGTGTCGTTCGGCTACCCGGAGGCCGACGAGGAGTGGGACGTGCTGCGCCGGCGGATGGCTCGCCGGCAGGAGGAGGCCAACCTCGAGGCCGTCGTCGACTCCGAGACGCTGGTGGCCATGCAGAACGCGCTCGAGGACGTCATGGTCGAGGACTCGATCGGGCGGTACATCGTCTCGCTCACCGCCGCCACCCGTGTCCACCCGCACGTGCTGGTCGGCGCCTCGCCCCGCGGGTCGCTCGCGCTGTTGCTGCTCTCCCGGGCCTCCGCCGTGCTCAGCGGCCGCGACTACGTGGTGCCGGAGGACGTCAAGGCGGTCGCCGTCCCAGCCCTGGCGCACCGCATCTCGCTGCGCCCGGAGATGTGGCTCAAGCGCATCGACCCGCGCTCGGTCGTCGGTGAGGTGCTCGCCGAGACGCCCGCGCCGGCGAGCGGCGCGCTGCCGACCTACGGCGGAAGGCGTGGCTGAGCCCTATGGCTGAGCGCGGCGCACCCCGGTCCCACGCCCGGGCGTTCGAGCCGACCCGGGCGCTGGGCCGGGCCGTGCTGGTCGCCGGCGTGCTCGTCTTCGCCGCCGTGCTCACGGGCCGCTTCGACCTCGTCGTGCTCGCCGCGCCGTTCGCCATCGGGACCGCGGTCTCACTGGTGCGCCGGCCGCAGCGGGTGCCGACGATGGAGGTGACCGCGGCCGAGCCGTTCCTGGTCGAGGGCAACGACCTCGGCGTGACGATCAATCTGGGCAACCCCAACCCGTCCGGCTTCGACCTGGTCGTGGTCCGGGCGGTGGTACCACGATGGGTCCGCCTGGTGCACAGCGACCGCCCCTACGCGGTCAACGTCGAGGGCGGCACCATCGCCGGCGTCGAGCTCGAGGGCCGCGTGCTGCGCTGGGGCCGCCACCCGCTGGGCCCGATGACCGCGCACGCCGTCGCCGCCGACGGGCTGCTCGTCAGCCGCGCAGTGACGACACCGCCGCTGCCGCTCAAGGCCTACCCGGCGACCGAGCACTTCGACGCCGCCGAGGTGATGCCCCGCGCGGCCGGTCACGTCGGCGGTCACCGCTCCCGGCGCACCGGCGAGGGCGGCGAGCTCGCGGGCGTGCGCCGCTTCGGCCCCGGCGACCGGCTGCGCCGCATCGACTGGCGGGTGTCGCTGCGCACCCGCGAGATCCATGTGGTGAGCACGCTGTCCGATCGTGACGCCGAGGTCGTGGTGCTGCTCGACGCGCTGCACGAGGCCGGGCGCTCCGACGGCATCGACGGGAAGGCCTCGGTGCTCGACATCACTGTGCGCGCCGCGGCCGGCATCGCCGAGCACTACCTGCACCGGGGCGACCGGGTGGCGCTGCTGCAGTACGGCGGCACCGTGCGCCACCTGCGCGCCGCGAGCGGCCGGCGGCACTACATGACGGCGCTGGAGTTCCTGCTCGACGTCGCCGCGGGCGGGCACGACGACGAGCCGCCGCCGTCGTCGTTCGGGCCGCACATGGTCCAGGCCAACGCGCTGGTGATGGTGCTCACGCCGCTGCTGGACGTGCGGTCGGCGGCGATGCTGGCCAACCTGGCCCGCGCCGGAAGGTTCGTCGTCGCCGTCGACACCCTCGCCGATCCGGTACTGCGGATGCGCGCGACGGGCAAGTGGGGCGAGGTGGCGCAGCGCATGTGGCGGCTGGAGCGCGAGGCGATCATCGGCCAGCTGCGCGAGCACGGCGTCCCGGTCGTGGCCTGGGGCGGCGCGGGGAGCCTCGACGAGGTGCTGCGGGGCGTGGCCCGCGTGGCGATCGGGCGGACGGTGACGACGTAATGGGCGAGCTCCAGGAGTACCTCACCGGCCGGGTCGGCCGCGCACGGGACATGGCCGGGCGCGCCGCGGCCGGGCCGCTGCTGGTCCGCCTCGGCGTCGCCGTGTTCGCCACGCTGAGCATGGTGCTCGGGTTCCCGGGCGCGGTGACGCGGAACCTCGTCTCGATCGCGGTGGCCGGGGTCGTCGCGCTGCTGCCGGCCGTGTTCCCGCGCACCCGCATGGTCGGCCTGGCGATCTTCGCGTGCGCCTTCGGCTGGTTCATCTCGACCAGTGCGACGTCCTCGACGGACGGTCCGGCCTCGTTGATCGGCACCATCGCCTACGGCGAGCGGATCTCCGTGGTCCGGCTCGTCGCGCTGTCGGCCGCGCTGTATCTCATGCACTCCCTCGCCGCCCTGGCCGCGGTCCTGCCGTACGACGCCGTGCTCTCCCCGGGCGTGCTGGCCGGGTGGCTTGTGCGCGCCGGGGGCATCGTCGCGGTCAGCGCGATCGTGAGCGTGGCGCTCATGGTCGTGGTCAAGCTGACGATCGGTCCTGTGTTCCTCGTCGCATCGCTCGTGGGCATGCTCGCGGTCGCCTGGCTGGTGTACCTGATCGCCCGCCGGGCCTGATGCGTTACGCGTGGGTGACGGTCGGGTGACGGGTCAGATCGACCGGTGTCGGTTCGCTGTGGTGGCCGTTACAGCCCTGGTAATGCCGGTTACATGTCCGTGGCCCGGGCTGCTGCGGGGCCGTCGCGTCGCTAGCGTTGAGTCGTGGCTGCCAAGCGAATCCTGATCGTCGGTGCGGGGCACGTCGGGCTCTACGCCGCTCTGCGCCTGTCCAAGAAGCTCAACCTGCACGAGGCTGAGGTCACCGTGGTCGACCCTCAGCCGCACATGACCTACCAGCCGTTCCTGCCCGAGTCGGCGGCCGGCAACATCTCGCCCCGGCACAGCGTCGTCCCGCTGCGCCGCGAGCTCAAGCGCTGCCACGTGCTGTCCGGCACGGTGACCAGCATCGAGCACGCGCGGAAGGTGGCGATCGTCCAGCCGATCGTCGGGCCGGCGCGCGAGGTGCCGTACGACCACATCGTCGTGGCGCCCGGCTCGGTCTCGCGCACGCTGCCGATCCCGGGCCTGCGCGAGCAGGCCGTCGGCTTCAAGACCATCGGCGAGGCGGTGTTCCTGCGCAACAGCGTGCTCGACCGGCTCGACGTCGCGGCGACCACGACCGACCCGGCCACGCGCCGGCGGGCCCTGGCGTTCGTGTTCGTCGGCGGCGGCTACGCGGGTGTCGAGGCCCTGGCCGAGATGGAGGACATGGTCCGCGGCGCGCTGCGCTACTACCCGGAGATCCCGCAGGAGGAGGTCCGGTTCGTCCTCGTCGAGGCGGCCAACCGGATCCTGCCCGAGGTCGGCGCGGAGATGGGTGCCTACACCGCGGTCGAGCTGACCCGCCGCGGCATCGACATCCGGCTCGGCACGCGGCTCGATTCGTGCGTCGACGGGCTCGTCAAGCTCTCCGACGGCGAGGCCTTCGAGGCCGACACCATCGTGTGGACCGCCGGCGTCAAGCCGCACCCGATGCTCGAGGACACCGACCTGCCGCGCAACCCGCGTGGCGCGATCATCTGCAAGCCGACGCTGCAGGTCGTGGACGCCGAGGGCAACGTGGTCGAGGGCGCGTGGAGCGCGGGGGACTGCGCCGCGGTACCGGACCTGACCTCCGACGACCCCGGCACGCTGTGCTCGCCGAGCGCGCAGCACGCCGTACGGCAGGCGTCCCGGCTCGCCGACAACATCGCGGCGGTCGTGCGCGGGCGGCAGCCGGTCGACTACCGGCACAAGCACGTCGGTTCGGTGGCCGGGCTCGGGCTCTACAAGGGCGCCGCCCGGGTGTATGGCATCAAGGTGCGCGGGGTGCCGGCGTGGTTCATGCACCGCACGTACCACCTCAGCCGCATCCCCACGCTGAACCGCAAGATCCGGGTGCTCGTTGACTGGACGCTGCAGCTGGTGCTGCGCCGCGAGGTCGTCGCGCTCGGCTCGCTGCACGAGCCGCGCGAGGCGTTCACCGAGGTCGCGGTGCCGATCCCGCTGCCGGTCGGCCGCCAGGGCGGCTCGGACCGCAAGGCCGCCTAGGGCTCTCAGGCGCGGGCGCGCCAGACCCACACGTCGGCGACGTGCTCGCCCGGGCCGAGCAGGGCGTCGAGGGTGCTCCGCAGCGCCTCGGCGCCCGGCCGGCCGTCGGCGAGCACGAAGCAGGACGCGTGCCAGTAGGCGATGTCCCGGTGCAGCGCGACGCGGTCGTCGTCGGTGAGCGGCGGCGCGCTGTCGTTGGCCGCCGCCCGGTGAAGTAGCTGCGCCGTCGGCCGCGGGTAGATCCCGACCGCGGCGCGACCGTCGGGGCCGTACGGGCCGATGAACCAGCCCTGCGGCGTGGCGAACGCGACGCTGGTGGCCGCCGCCCAGCGCATCGCCTGCGGGTCGTGCGCGTCCGGCAGCGGCACGGGCACGATCGTCCCGTCGCGCGGCGCGAACCCCTGCCAGTAGCCCTCCGTGAAGAACCGCGGCACCGGTTCCCGCGGCGCGGTCGGCAGCGGCCCCGGCACCAGCGGGACGAGCGCGGCCACGACCGCGACCGGCACCAGCAGCCGCAGCGTCTCGGTCTGGGTCAGCGCGGTGTGCACGGCCTGCGCCAGCACGAACGCGAGCAGCGGTATCGCGGCCAGCGCGAACCGGGCCGGCAGCGCCCACTCGAACACCGGCAGTCGCGCCAGTAGCGCGTAGGGCCCCCACTGCTCGGTCCGCTGGTGCCCGACCACGATGCGGGGCCCGAGCGACAGCGCGAACAGCACG
The DNA here is from genome assembly GCF_040300025.1 of Dactylosporangium sp. NPDC000555. Taxonomy (NCBI): domain Bacteria; kingdom Bacillati; phylum Actinomycetota; class Actinomycetes; order Micromonosporales; family Micromonosporaceae; genus Dactylosporangium; species Dactylosporangium sp. NPDC000555. Next base: position 62,486 of record NZ_JBEPDB010000022.1, read on the forward strand.
ATCGACACCACCGTGCACGCCACTACGGCCGGGCGCCGCCACATCCACAGCGTCGCGCCGAGCACCACAATGAGCACCGGGGCGCCGAAGAAGGTGGTGTACTCGGCGGGCCCGCTCGCCAGCCGCGCCGCGCCTTCACCACCGGCCAGCGACAGCGGCGAGACGGACGCGAAGCTGTGCAGGTCCGCCGAGTAGAAGGCCGGGGCGAACACGCCGCCATGCGCGCTCTGGGGGCCGCGGAACTGCACCCACAGCGGGTAGGCCAGCAGCAGCCCGGCGACCCCGCCGGCGACGCCCAGGCCGATGCCGAGCGCCGGCAGCACCGCGCGCGGGCTGAACCCGGTCCGGCTCGATGCGGCTTCGCGGTCTCGACCCGGACCGGGCGCCGGCCGCGCGGTCGCGGCGAACGCCAGGCAGGACAGTCCCAGCGTCAGCGCGGTGAGGAACAGCACTTCCTCGCCGAGGAAGAACTGCGCGGTGGCCAGGGTGCCCAGCAGCAGCCCCAGGCGTGCCGCGCGGCGCCGCGCACCGCTGCCGGTCGTCCTGGCCAGCGACACGACGCACCACGCCATCGGGGGCACCAGCCAGGCCGCCGTCATGTGCGGGTGGGCGTTGGACTGGCTGACCATGCCCGGCGCGAAGCCGCAGAACGCGCCGCCGACGAGCGCCGCCAGCCGGTGCATGCGCAAGGCGCGGGCGAACAGGAAATACCACCCGGCGCCGTTGGCGGCCAGGTTGAACCCGGTCACCACGGCGAAGGTCACCGGCGCGCCCAGCGCGAGGGTCAGCGGCGCGAACAGCAGTCCGATCCCGACCAGCGAGGCGTTGGCCAGGACGTTGATGCCCTCGGGCGCGTTCAGCGCACCGGTCACGAGGGCGAAGTCGCCGCGATACGCTCGGGTGGCGTAGGCGAGGAACCACTCGTCGAGGGCCTGGTCGCCGGGGTTGAGCGACAGCATCCGCCCCGCCGGGTCCGGCCACAGCCCACGGGTCACCAGGGCCCCGGCCAGCGCCAGCGACAGGCACGCGGCCGCGTCCTTAGCCCATGGGCGCCGCGAGCGCATCGGCGGACCGGCCGGTGTTGCCTGCTCGACCGGCGCAGTCACCTCCTCGTCGGTCCGCCGGGCGCTGGTCACCCGGATGACAGTAACGGCCGTCCCCTTGTCGGTGTTGATGGTTCGTCGGACGGGCTACCGTGAGACGCGTTTCCACGCCCGGGTGGTGGAACGGCAGACACGGCCGCCTTAAAAGCGGCTGCCGCGAGGCGTGCGGGTTCGAACCCCGCCCCGGGCACGATTTTCGGCATTCTCGCGCCGACCGGCACGTTGCGCTGTACGGTCGGCGTTTCCAACACGCCCGCACGCGGTACCCTGGTCGTACACGTGAATGCGACGCCCATGGAGGCCGATCGTGCAGAGTTCCAACCCGGTGCTCACCCGCCTTGGCGAGGCGGCTCGGGCTTCCCGGTACGAGACCGGGTATGGCCCCGGCTACCCCGGCGAGCAGACCCCGTCGCGCGCCATGACCATGGACGACGTCGTCGTCCGCACAGTGGCGCTGCTTGCCATCACCGGCGTCGTCGGCGCCGCCGCCTGGGTGCTGCTGCCGGCCAGCAGCGGCGTGACCTTCTTCGCAGCCGCCATGGCCGGCATCGCCGGGCTCGTCCTCGGCCTGGTCATCTCATTCCGCCGGGTCACCAGCCCGGCCGTGATCATTCCCTACGCGGCTCTGCAGGGCATCGCGCTCGGCGTGATCAGCCGCGCCTTCGAGAGCTGGTATTCCGGCATCGTCATCCAGGCGGTGATCGGGACCTTCGGCATCTTCGCCATCATGGCGGTGCTCTACAAGCTCCGGGTGCTGCGGGCCACGCCCCGGTTCACGAAGTTCGTCATCGGCGCCCTGATCGGCGTCGTGGTGCTGAGCTTCGCCAACTGGCTGTTCTACCTGTTCGGGCTCAACCTGGGCCTGCGGGAGTACAGCGTCGACGGCAAGGTGAGCTGGCTGCCGATCGTGTTCAGCCTCGTGGTGATCGGCGTCGGCGCGCTGACGTTCATCCTCGACTTCGACGCCATCGAGCAGGGCACGCATTACGGGCTGCCGGAGAAATACGCGTGGTACTGCGCGTTCGGCATCCTGGTGGGCCTGATCTTCCTGTACTACGAGATCCTGCGCCTGCTGAGCTACCTACGACGCTGATGCCCGACGAAGATCAGCTCGGCGCCGCCGTGCGCAAGCTGGTCGGCCAGGTCTCGCACTGGACGCCGCCCCGATGGGCGGCGTCCAGCGTGCCGGGGGCGAGCCGGGCGGCACTCATGCACGACCTCGTCCAGTGGATGGCCGACCGGTGTGCCGAGGCGGAGGGGCGTCCGGTGCTATCGGTGCCCCGCCTCGACAACGACCTGGCCCTGCCCGACCAGCTTCAGGTGGTAGCGGCGGATCTGCGCCGCTACGCGCCGCCGGCGGTGCAAGCCGACGCCGCGGAGCGCGTCAACGCTCTCCGCGGCGCCTTCGCGTAGCCTCCCGCGCCTTCGCGCGCTGTCGCCCGGTCAGGTCAGATGCGTCAGCAGGTCCTGGCGGGTGAGGACGCCGGCCGGCTTGCCGTCGATCAGCACCACGGCGGCGTCGGCCTTCTCCAGGAGGGCCACCGCCTCGCTCACCGGCTGCCCGCCGCCGATCATCGGCAGCGGCGCCGACATGTGGCGCTCGACGATGTCGTGCAGGTGGGCCTGGCCGGAGAACAGCGCGTCGAGCAGGTCGCGCTCCGCGATCGAGCCCGCGACCTCGCCGGTGACGACGGGCGGCTCGGCCTTGAGCACCGGCAGCTGGGACACGCCGTATTCGCGCATGTAGTCGATCGCGTCGCGGACCGTCTCGTTCGGGTGGATGTGCACCATGCCCGGGATCTGACCGTCCTTGCCGATCAGCACGTCGGCGACGGTCGGCGTCTCGGCGGCGGTGCGCAGGAAGCCGTAGCGGGCCATCCAGGTGTCGTTGAAGATCTTGGAGAGGTATCCCCGGCCGCCGTCCGGCAGCAGGACCACCACGACGGCGTCGGGGCCGGCCTCGCGGGCCACCTGCAGCGCTGCGGCCACGGCCATGCCGCACGAGCCGCCGACGAGGAGCCCCTCCTCGCGCGCCAGGCGGCGGGTGAGCTCGAACGACTCCTTGTCGGAGACCTCGACGATCTCGTCGCAGATGTCCCGGTCGTACGTGGTCGGCCAGAAGTCCTCGCCCACGCCCTCGACGAGGTAGGGCCGGCCGGTGCCGCCCGAATACACCGATCCCTCCGGGTCCGCGCCGATGATGCGCACGCGGCCCTCGGAGGCCTCCTTGAGGTACTTCCCGACGCCGGAGATCGTGCCGCCGGTGCCGACGCCCGCCACGAAGTGGGTGACCTGACCCTCGGTCTGCTGCCACACCTCGGGGCCGGTGGTCTCGTAGTGGGAGCGCGGGTTCGCCGGGTTGGCGTACTGGTCGGGCTTCCAGGCGCCGGGGATCTCCCGGGCCAGGCGGTCGGAGACGTTGTAGTACGAGCGCGGGTCCTCCGGGGCGACGGAGGTCGGGCAGACCACGACCTCGGCGCCGTAGGCGCGCAGCACGTTCTGCTTGTCCTCGCTCACCTTGTCGGGGCACACGAAGACGCAGCGGTACCCCTTGAGCTGGGCGACCAGCGCCAGTCCCACGCCGGTGTTGCCGGAGGTCGGCTCGACGATCGTGCCGCCCGCCCGCAGCAGGCCGGCCTTCTCGGCCTCCTCGACCATGCGCAGCGCTATGCGGTCCTTCACGCTGCCGCCCGGGTTGAGATACTCCACCTTCGCCAGGACGGTGGCGGAGATGCCGGCGGTGACGTTGCGGAGCCGGACCAGGGGCGTGTTGCCCACCAACTCGACGACGTTGTCGTAGTAGCGCACGTCGCCAGCCTATCGGGAGCGGCCGGACTGCCCGACGACGTGTCCCTGGACGACGTTGTCGCGCAGCTTCTCCCACTCCAGGAAGCGCTCCAGTTCGTCCATGAGCGCGCCGGCGAAGTATCCGGCCATGGCCAGGTCGTCCACCAGGCCGAAGACCAGCAGGAACGCTTCGGGAACGGCGTCGATCGGGGAGATGATGTAGACACCGGCCGCGGCGAGCATCAGCAGGCGCGAGCCGCCGTCGTACTCGCGCTTCAGGGTCGCCTTGATCATGCGAGGCAGTGCGGCCAGTCGCCGGCCGAGGCCGGGTGTGTCGGGCCGGAACACCCGTAGCAGTGCAGTCCATGCCATCCGCCGTCGCAGCGCACTGTCCGCCATGGTGATCGCCCTCTCTCCCTTGGCTACGAATGTAACGGTGTCGGTCACCATGTGCCGGGGTAAGAATGACGACATGGATCTCGATGAGGCCCGGGCCGTGATCGCCGAGCAGCACCACGCCGTGCTGGCCACCCGGCGCGCTGACGGCGGCGTGCAGATGTCGCCGGTGCTGGCCGTGGTGGATGCCGACGGGCGGGTGGTGATCAGCAGCAGGGTGCCCGCCTTCAAGGTGCGCAACCTGCGGCGAGACCCGTGGGCGGCGCTGTGCGTGCTGCCGGACGGCTTCTTCGGCCGCTGGATCCAGGTCGAGGGCGAGGCCGAGATCGTTCCGCCGCCGCAGAGTGTGGAGGGTCTGGTCGACTACTACCGGAGGGCAACCGGCGGGGAGCATCCCGACTGGGACGACTACCGGGCGGCCATGTTGCGGGACCAGCGGGTGCTGATCCGTGTCGCGTTGACGCGGGCGGGCCCCGATCGGTCGGGATGAGGACCATCGGGATCAGGACGAATAGCGACGAATACTTGGAGGGCGGAGGTTAGCCTCGGGTTCGCGAGGGCCTAGGGCATGGAAGGGCGGGGGCGGTGAAACTGCAGTCGGAGCGGGCACGGCGGATTGCCACGGCGGCGGCGGTCGGTGGCGGGGGTGTCGCCGGTGCGAGCGCGTTGTTCTACGGGCTGGTGCTCGGGCAGGCGCTGATGGCTCGCAAGACGATTCCGCAAGTGGTCAGCCCGCCGCCGCGCGCGGACGGGCTCTACGGCGCTCACTTCGGCGGCGAGCCGATTCGCCTGGTGGTGCTCGGCGACTCCTCGGCCGCGGGATACGGCGCGGAGCACCCCAGCGAGACGTTCGCCGCGGCGGTCGCGGCTGGCCTCGCCGAGCAGCGGCAGCAGCCGGTCCGGATGCGCTGCGTGGCCGTCGTCGGCGCGGAGTCGAAGGGCCTTCCGCCGCAGGTCGAGGTGGCCTTGCGCCAGCAGCCCGACATCGCCGTCATCTGCGTCGGCGGCAACGACGTGACGCACCGCGTCCGTGTGCCGATCGCGGTGCAACATCTCGTCGACGCGGTGCGCGCGCTGCGCGCGGCCGGCGTCGAGGTGGTCGTCGGCACCTGCCCCGACCTGGGCACGATCCGGCCGATCCAGCCGCCGCTGCGCTGGCTGGCCCGGCGGTGGAGCCGGCAGATGGCGACCGCGCAGACGATCGCCGTGGTCGAGGCGGGCGGCCGCACGGTGTCGCTCGGAGACCTGCTGGGGGAGCTGTTCTACGCCGAGCCCGACCGCATGTTCAGTTTCGACCGGTTCCACCCCTCCGGCGCCGGCTACCTCGCCGCCGCCCAGGCCGTGCTGCCGACCGTCGTCGCCGCCCTGACCGAGCCCGCACAGGCCCCGATCGCGGCGCTGAGCGCCGGCGAGGGCGTGCGCGCGCTGCCGCAGGCCGCGGCGGAGGCCGCCCACCGGCCCGGCACCGAGGTCAGCGCCGTGCAGGTGGCGGGCCGCGACAGTGGTCCGGCGGGCCGCTGGGCGCAGCTGCGGCACCGGGTATGGCATCGCCTGCCGCAGCAGGACGCGCCTGGTCCGGATCGGTCGGCGCGAAGCCTCACCGAGCCAGACTTGGCGCAGCGCACCCCCGACCGCACGGCGGAGGCGGCATGACGGCTCCGACCTTTCCACGTCGGGCGCGGCCTGCGAATTCGCCCGTTACTCTCGTATTTCGTCCGGTCATGCCCCTGACTCGCCCGGAACGGAGGTGACGGCGTGCGCCTCGTCAAGCGCCTCGCCAAGGTCGCTACGGTGACCGTGATCGCCGGCACTGTAGGTGGGGCCGCGGTGCTCGCCGCACAGGCGGTCGCCGCACGCACCCGCAACTACGCCAAGCCCGATATGCGACTGGCGATGCGCTCGTCGATCGGCGCCGTCGGCAAGCCCCCCATGCGCCTGGTCCTGCTCGGCGACGCCTCCGCGCTCGGCGTCGGCGTCGACCGCGTGGCCGACACCGTCGGTGGCCAGCTCGCAGCCCTGCTGACGGAGGGCTCCGCGGGCCGCCGGGTGGAGCTGTCCAGCGTCGCCGTAGCCGGCTCCCGCTCCTCCGACCTGGCCGCGCAGGTGGCCCGGGCGCTGGTCGGCCCGGCCCCCGACGTCGCGCTCGTGCTCGTCGGGACCAACGACGTCACCCACCTGGGCCGGGCCGCCGATGCCGCCGATCACCTGGGCACGGCCTGCCGCCGGCTGGGCGACGCCGGCATCCCCGTGGTCGTCGGCACATGCCCCGACTTCGGCGCCCTGCGCGCCTTCGCCCTGCCGCTGCGCCAGTTGCTCGGCCTGCGCAGCCGCCGGATGGCTCGCCTGCAGGCCGCCGCCGCGGGCGCCGCCGGTGCGGTTGTCGTGGACCTTGGCGCGCGCACGGGCGCGGTGTTCCGGGCGGACGCGGGCACGCTGTGCGCCGACGGGTTCCATCCGTCGGCGGACGGATACCGCGTCTGGGCGCACGCGCTGCTGCCCGCCGTCGAGGAGGCCGGCGCGGTGCGTCGCGGCGTGTAGCCGCCGTAGCTCGCTGTGGCGCCGCTCGCACGTTTGGTCCGGGTCGGATTTTTCGCCGCGTGTGACAATTCTGGCCGGGCTCGCGCGGTTACCCTCCGGTAGATTCTGGGGTATGCCGGAAGCTGTCATCGTTTCCACCGCCCGGTCCCCGATCGGCCGTGCCGCAAAGGGATCGTTGCGCGACCTCCGCCCCGATGATCTCGCCGCCACCATCGTCCGCGCCGCGCTCGACAAGGTCCCCCAGCTCGACCCGCGCGAGATTGAGGACCTCTACCTGGGGTGCGGCCTTCCGGGTGGCGAGCAGGGCTTCAACATCGCCCGCGTGGTGAGCACCCTGCTCGGGTTCGACCACCTGCCGGGCGCGACGACCACGCGATACTGCGCCTCCTCGCTGCAGACCACCCGCATGGCCTTCCACGCCATCAAGGCCGGCGAGGGCGACGTCTTCATCTCGGCCGGCGTCGAGTGCGTCTCCCGATACGCCCGAGGCAACTCCGACGCCCTGCCCGCCGAGGCGCAGGCCGCGGTCGGCGGGGCGTGGCAGAATCCGGCCTTCGCCGGTGCGTACGCCCGCACCACCAAGCGCGCGGAGGGCGGCGCCGAGACGTGGCACGACCCGCGCGAGGACGGCGAGCTGCCGGACATCTACATCGCGATGGGTCAGACCGCCGAGAACCTCGCCGAGATCGAGGGCGTGACGCGGCAGGACATGGACGAGTTCGGCGTACGGTCGCAGAACCTGGCCCAGGGGGCCATCAAGAGCGGCTTCTGGGCCCGCGAGATCACCCCGGTCACCACCCCGTCGGGCGACGTGGTCTCGGCCGACGACGGTCCGCGCCCGGGTGTGACATACGAGGCGGTGGCCGGTCTCAAGCCGGTGTTCCGCCCCGACGGGCGGGTCACCGCCGGCAACTGCTGCCCGCTCAACGACGGCGCCGCCGCGGTCGTGATCATGAGCGACACCCGGGCCCGCGAGCTCGGCATCACCCCGCTGGCCCGCATCGTCTCCACCGGCGTCACCGCGATGTCCCCGGAGATCATGGGCATCGGCCCGGTCGAGGCGTCGCGCAGCGCGCTCGCGCGAGCCGGCATGACCATCGACGACGTGGACCTGGTCGAGATCAACGAGGCGTTCGCCGCACAGGTCATCCCGTCGTACCGCCGGCTGGGCGTGCCCCTGGAGAAGCTCAACGTCAACGGCGGCGCGATCGCGGTGGGCCACCCCTTCGGCATGACCGGCGCCCGCATCACCGGCACGCTGATCAACTCGCTGAGCTGGCACGACAAGTCGATCGGCCTCGAGACGATGTGCGTGGGCGGCGGCCAGGGCATGGCCATGGTCCTGGAACGCCTCTCCTGATCGACGAGCCGCGGGGGTCCGGACGCTCGCGCGTCCGGACCCTCTGCCGTCCGTGCCGCCCGCCGGCGCGGGTCAGTCCAGCGGGGCAGGGATCGCCACCACGTCGACGAGGGCGTCCTTGCGCAGCACCGTGATCGGCAGCCGCGTGCCGATCGCCGGGCCGAGCATCAGCCGGAGCACGTCCTGTACGCCCGTGATCGGCCAGCCGCCCGCGGACAGCACGACGTCGCCCACGTAGAGGCCGGCCTGGCCCGCCGGGCTGCCCGGGACCACCTCGGCCAGGCGCAGCCCCTTCGACTGCCCCAGGCGCTGCGCCAGTGGCTGGGGGAGCGGCACCGTCGCGCCCGCGACGCCGAGCCAGGCCCGGCGCACCCGGCCCGTCGACATGAGCTCCGACACGATGAGCCTGGTCGTGCTGTTGATCGGCACCGCGAGGCCCAGCCCGATGCCGGCCACCGCGGTGTTGACCCCCACCACCCGGCCGGCCGAGTCGGCGAGCGCCCCGCCGGAGTTGCCCGGGTTGAGCGCGGCGTCGGTCTGGATCACGTCGTCGATCAGGCGGGCGTGCCGGCCGTCGCGCACCGGCAGCGAGCGGCCCAGGGCACTGACCACGCCCGCGGTGACCGAGCCGGCCAGGCCAAGCGGGTTGCCCACGGCCACGACCAGCTGGCCGATGCGCAGGTCGTCGGCGTTGCCGAGGGGTGCGGGCGGCACGCCGGTCTCGCGGATGCGCAGCACCGCCAGGTCGGACAGCGGGTCGGCGCCGACCACGTCGAACCTGGACTGCGTGCCGTTGGTGAACTCGGCCACGCCGCCGTCGGCGCCGGCGACCACGTGGGCGGAGGTGAGGACGAAGCCGTCCGGGTTGTAGACGACGGCCGAGCCGGCACCCTCACCGCGCCGGCTGCGCACGGTCAGGCTGGCCACACTCGGCAGCAGGGAGGCCGCCACGGTGGAGACGACCCGGCTGTACGCGTCGAGCGCGTCGGTTTCTGGGTCCATGATCAGGAGAACGCGCCCCCGCCGGCGTCGCATGCCCGCACCATGCCCGCTCGGTTACGCCAACAGCGATACCGCCGGCAGATCGAACCACCGTAAAGCCTCGAAGTTGGGCGAAACGACGCCCTCGGGCTGTTCGTCGATCGGCAGACTCTCGAACAGCTCCCGTGCATACCGCAGGTAATCGGACAAATCCGACTCGGGGGCCCGTTCGTGCCTGGCCGGCCAGGTCAGCACCCCGTCGGCGTCGTAGCGAAGCTCCGACAGGCGCAGCGGCGGCTCGACCACCCCGTCGCGGTGGCGCCACAGGCCGGTGTAGGGGTCGAAGCGGTACTGCGGCAGCAGCGCCCACCCGTGGGTGGCCACGAGGTGTACCGCCTCGATGATGTACTCGAACACCGCGGCGGAGATGAAGTAGTTGAAGCTGACCCGCACCCAGCCCGGCTTGATGCCCTCGCAGCCGGCGATGATCTCCTGCTCGAAGCGGTGCGAGCGCTCGATGTCGATGCCCAGCAGCCGGTGCCCGTAGGGTCCCGCGCACGAGCAGCCGCCGCGCGACTGGATGCCGAACAGGTCGTTCAGCAGCGAGACGACGAAGTTGTGGTGGAGGTACCGGCCCCCGGGTCTTTTGATGACGAACGACACGATCGACAGGCGCGAGGCGTCCAGGTTGCCCAGAATCTCGATGCTGGGGTTGATCCGCCACGAGGCGATCGCCTCGCGCAGGAAGTGCTCCTCCAGGGCCCGGATGGTCGGCGTGCCGACGGCCTGCTTGAGCTGGAACACCAGGCCGGCGCGGATCGACTCGACGATGGCGGGGGTGCCGCCCTCCTCGCGGTGCGCGGGATCGGCGATGTAGTGGTGCTCGGTCGGGTTGACGTAGTCGACCGTGCCGCCGCCGGGCACCGTCGGCACCCGGTTGGTGAGCAGTTCGCGGCGTACCACGAGCACGCCCGGGGTGCCCGGCCCGCCGACGAACTTGTGCGGCGAGATGAACACCGCGTCCTTGTACTCGCCCGGCCCGGGCCCGTACATCGCGACATCGACGTACGGCGCGGCGGCCGCGAAGTCCCAGAACGACAGCGCGCCGTGCTCGTGCAGCAGCGCCGAGATCGCGTGCGTGTCGCTGACGATCCCGGTCACGTTGGAGGCCGCCGAGAACGATCCGATCTTCAGCGGCCGGTCGGCGTGCCGCGCGAGTTCAGCGCGCAGCCGCTCCAGGTCGATGTGGCCGTTGTGATCCTCGGGGATGACAACCACGTCCGCGATGGACTCGCGCCACGGCAACTCGTTGGAGTGATGCTCGAACGGCCCGATGAACACGACCGGGCGATCGGCCGGCGGGATGTGCGCGGACAGGTCGTAGCGGTCGTCGAGCCCGGCCGGCACCCGCAGGCCCAGGATGTGCACGATCTTGTCGATCGCCGCGGTCGAGCCCGAGCCGGTGAAGATCACGACCGTCTCCGCGTCGCCCCCGACGGCCCCGTTGACGATCTGCCGCGCGTCCTCGCGCAGGCGCGTTGTCTGCAGGCCGGTGCCGGACGACTCCGTGTGCGTGTTGGCGTACCGCGGCAGCACCTCGTCGCGGATGAACCGCTCGATGAAGTCCAGCGCCCGCCCCGAGGCGGTGTAGTCCGCATACGTGACGCGGCGAGCGCCGAACGGCCCCCACATCACCTGGTCGTCTCCGATGACGGCGGCACGGATCCGCTGCAAGAGGGGGCTCTCCATGGCGGTCATTATCCCGGCCGCCACGCCGACCTCTTTCGTGTGGTCGCGAGAATGTCGCACTGCTTGTCCGCTCCCACCTGCCCCCTGACTGTTTAACGTTTCGTCCGGAGGTGCTCAGGAAGCTTCATGGAGACTGGGGGTAGGGGAAAGTTGGTCGGTGTTGACCAGTCCGAGCCAACAGACGTCGTCGATCGACTGTTGTGGCGGGACGCCACGCAGATCCTGAGTCGGCACAGCGAGTCCGACACGGCGGGCCAGTGCCTCTGGTGCGGGCGCGAGTGGCCCTGCGCGCCGCGCCGCCTGGCGGAGAACGCCGCCGAGGCGTCTCGCCGGCCGTGGAACGAGGCCTGGACGGCTCGCCACGACCTGTACAGCCTCCGGACCATGCCCGACTGGCGCATCGACCTCGGCCGGCCGAGCGCCTCGCGGGGCGGTTGGCACCGCGCCGCGGGCAACCGGGGAACCTTCCTCTGACACGATCGTTGATTCAAGCGGAGACTTCGGCGCGCCCCGCCAGCGCAACGCAGTCCCGCGACACATAGACCCGCCTGGAAACGGTTGCCGGCATGCCTCCGCCGGCTCCGAACGCCTCCGGCCAGGCGTCCTCCCCAGGGAACGGGCGGGTCTACCCGGCAGGCGAGGGCACTTCTCGTGGTTCCCCCGCATATATCGCGATGTAGTGCCCTCGCCTGCCAAAACCCCAATGAGCTACCGGACGCCAGCCCATGGTCGGGTCAGTCGCCGGGGCGGGCATACCACCATCCGTCGCCCAGGTTGTCCGCACCGTTGAGTGAGGCCCGGGCGCCATAGAGGTCGAGCGTGAAGTCGGCGGGTAGAACGCCCTCGTAGAAGACATAGCCCGCCGCGTCGTCGGGGATACCGAGGTATTCGGGTAGGAACACGACCGGCCGGCCGCTGTACCGGCCGATCGCCGAGGCCCGGCCGTCGGTCGACAGATCGCGCAGAGTCCGGGGTAACAGCTCGCCGTAGTAGGCGTCGGACGCCCCGATCGTGCCGTGGCGAACCCCATCGGCGACGGCCGCGAAGGCCCACCGGTGGGACCAGTAGTACGAGCGCGGTTCGAAGACCGACCAGTTGTTGAACTGGATCGTCGCCGCCAGCAGTCCGGCCGCGGCGACCACCCGTACCACCGTCGAACCCTTGAACCCAGCGATCGCGACCACGGTCAGGGCGGCCGCGGCGAGCCACAACGCCAACTCGAACAGGGGGACGACGAACACGAGCAGGAATACATTCGGCACGTCGATTGCCTCGACGCACGCTACCGCCAGCCAGGCGATCGCGCCACCTCCTCCCAGGAGAGGAAGGAGGTGGCGGTTGAATCTCCGCGGCGTTTCGTCTGGCCTCGGCACGCAGCCAGGCTAGTGGGGGTCCGGTACCCGGGCCACCCCGATCGGGCAGGTCATGCCGTTGGGGCCGTGGTTGCAGTAGCCGTCCGGGTTCTTCGAGTCCGACAGGTACTGCTGGTGATAGTCCTCGGCGTAGTAGAACGGGCCCGCCGGCGCGATCTCCGTGGTGATCTCGCCGCGGCCCGTGGCGCGCACCACGGGGGCGAAGGCCTCGCGCGCCGCCGCGGCCGCCGTGGCCTGCGCCGGAGTGGTGGTGTAGATGGCCGAGCGGTACTGCGTGCCGATGTCGTTGCCCTGGCGCATGCCCTGCGTCGGGTCGTGGTTCTCCCAGAACGCCTTCAACAGTTGCTCGTACGACACCTTCGCCGGGTCGTAGACCACCTGCACCGCCTCGGTGTGGCCCGTCCGGCCGGAGCAGGTCTCCTCGTACGTCGGGTGCTTCGTGAAACCGCCCTGGTATCCGGCCGCGGTCGAGTACACGCCCGGGATGCGCCAGAAGATGCGCTCCGCGCCCCAGAAGCAACCCATGCCGAAGTAGGCGACCTCCAGCCCGGCCGGCCAGGGGCCGCGCAGCGGGGTGCCGAGGACGGTGTGCTTCGCGGCGACGGGCATCTCGGTGTCGCGTCCGGGGATGGCCGACTCGGCGGTCGGCAGGTCAAGCTGCTTGGTGTGGCGCAGGAACACGATCCGCTCCTCAGAAACTGGGCTGGCCTCAAAACTTGAGGTGCTTGGACTCAAGTTTGCCGCGAAATCGGCCCTGATGCCTTAAGAGGTCATTACGGCCGAGATCTTCTCCGCGAAGGACAACGCTTCCTGGTCGGACTCGTATTTCGTGCGCGGCCAGAAAAAGCCCTTCAGCCCGTCGCCCTTGGTGCGGGGCACGACGTGCGTGTGGAGGTGAGCGACGCTCTGCGACACGCGGTTGTTGATCGCCACGAACGAGCCGCCCGCCGACAGGCCCGTCTCGACCGCGCGGGCGATGCGCTGGACGAAGCCGAAGTACGCCGGGATCTCGGCCGGGTCGAGGTCGGTCAGCGTGACGACGTGCGTCTTCGGCACCACGAGCACGTGGCCCTTGAAGACGGGGCGGATGTCGAGGAACGCGGCGGCGTCCGGGGTCGACGCCACCACGAAGCCGGGCGTATCGCCCGACGCGATCGAGCAGAACAGGCAGTCCGACACGCTCGCCAGACTATCCGCCGTTAGGGTCGACATCATGACCCACGGCTTCGAGACGCTCGCCATCCACGCCGGCCAGGAGCCGGATCCGGCCACCGGCGCGGTCGTGCCGCCGATCTTCCAGACGAGCACTTACGCGCAGGACGCCGTCGGCAGCCCGCGGCGGGGGTACGAGTACAGCCGCACCGCCAATCCGACCCGCGACGCCCTGCAGGAGTGCCTCGCCGCGCTCGAGGGCGGTCGTCGCGCGCTGACCTTCGCCTCCGGCCTCGCCGCCGAGGACACCCTGCTGCGCGCCGTGTGCCGCCCCGGCGACCACGTCGTCATCCCGGACGATGCCTACGGCGGCACCTATCGGCTGTTTTCCAAGGTCGCCGAGCGCTGGGGCCTGACCTGGGCCGCCGCGTCGATCCACAGCGTCGACGCGGTGCGCGCCGCGATCACCGACCGCACCCGGATCGTGTGGGTCGAGACGCCCACCAACCCGCTGCTCGGCATCGCCGACATCGCCGCCCTGGCCCAGGTCGCGCACGACCGCGGCGCGCTGCTCGTGGTGGACAACACGTTCGCCTCGCCGTACCTGCAGCAGCCCCTGCACCTTGGCGCGGACCTGGTCGTGCACTCGACCACGAAGTACCTCGGCGGCCACTCCGACGTCGTCGGCGGCGCGCTCGTCGGCACCGACGAGCAGCTGCTCGGCGAGCTGGCGTACCACCAGAACGCGATGGGCGCGATCAACGGCCCGTTCGACGCCTGGCTCACCCTGCGCGGGATCAAGACGCTCGGCGTGCGCATGGACCGCCACTGCGACAACGCCGAGAAGGTGGTCGAGTTCCTGCAGCGCAGCAAGGCGGTGGCCCAGGTGCTGTACCCGGGCCTGCCGGAGCACCCGGGCCACGAGACCGCCGCCAAGCAGATGAAGCGGTTCGGCGGCATGGTCAGCTTCCGCGCGCACAGCGAGGCGCACGCGGTGGCGATCTGCGACCGGGCCCGGCTGTTCGTGCTGGGGGAGTCGCTCGGCGGCGTCGAGTCGCTGATCGAGCACCCGGGCCGGATGACCCACGCGAGCGCCGCCGGCAGCCCGCTGGAGGTGCCGGCCGACCTCGTCCGGCTGTCCGTCGGCATCGAGACGATCGACGATCTTCTGGCCGATCTGGAGTACGCGCTCGCTCGTTGACACACTTGACCGCACCGCCAATGGGTACGGAAGGGTGTTCGGCATGCTGCAGCGCTCCACGACCTGGGTAGGCGCCACGGCCAGGGAGATCGCCCGCGCGGTCCGGCGCGGCGACACCTCCGCGACCGCGGTTCTGGCCGACCATCTCGACTCCATCCGGGCGTACGACCGGATCCTCGGCGCGTTCCGCGAAGTGCGCGCCGGCGAGGCGATCGCCGAGGCGGAGATCGTCGACGACCAGCCCGGGCTGGGCAACCTGGCCCTCGCCGGCGTCCCGGTCGCGGTCAAGGAGAACGTCCAGGTCACCGGGGTGGCGACCTGGAACGGCTCGGCCGCGGCCCGGCGGCCGGTCGCCGACCGCGACCACGAGGTGGTGCGGCGGCTGCGCGGCGCCGGCGCGGTCGTGGTCGGCGTGACGCGGATGCCGGAGCTGGGCACCTGGGCGAGCACCGACGACGCAGGCGGCATCGCCCGCAACCCGTGGCGGACCGACCGCACGCCCGGTGGCTCGTCGGGCGGGTCGGCCGCCGCGGTCGCCGCCGGCCTCGTGCCGATCGCTCACGGCAACGACGGGCTCGGCTCGATCCGCATCCCCGCCGCCTGCTGCGGGCTCGTCGGGCTCAAGCCCGGCCTGGGCGCGGTGCCGGCCGGGATCGGCGCCAACGACTGGTACGGCATGGCCGAGAACGGCATCCTGGCCACCACCGTCGCCGACGCGCACCTCGGGTATGCGGTGCTCGCCGGGCATGCCCCCCGGGCCCTCACCCCGCCGGGCCCGCTGCGCGTGGCCGTCTCGCTGCGCAGCCCGGTCACCGGCGTGTTCCCGGACGCCGGCGCGCGCAGGGGGCTCAGCGACGCCGTGCGGCTGCTGCTGGCGCACGGGCACAGCGCGGTGCGGGCCGACCCGGTGTACCCGCCGGCGCTGGCCGCCCGGGTGCTCGCCACCTGGTTCGGCGGGGCGAGCCTCGACGCCGCCGGCCTCGATCGCGAGGCGCTGCAGCCGCGCACCCGGCGTCATGTGGCGCTCGGCGAGGCGGCGCTGCGCCGCGGCCTGGTCCGCGAGGGCGACCGGGCGGCCTGGCGGGAGCGGTGCCGTAACTGGTTCAGCGACGGCGGCTACGACGTGCTGGTGACCCCGGCGCTGGCCGGCCCGCCGCCGGTCGCGGACCGCTGGTCGGGCCGCTCGTGGGCGGCCAACATGGTGTCCAACATGCGTTACGCGCCGTATGCGGCGCCGTGGAACTTCGCCGGCTTTCCGGCCCTGGTGATCCCGGCCGGGGTGCGCGACGACGGGCTGCCGGTCGCCGTGCAACTGGTCGGCCAGCCGGGCTCGGAGCTGCTGCTGCTCGCCCTCGCCGGCCAGCTCGAACAGGCCGCGCCCTGGCGGCGGCACGCGCCGGGCTGGCCGAGGACGGCGGCCCGGCGCCGCTGATCGGGGCGATCGCTGCTGGTCGCCGGGTGACGAGCGCGCGGTACGACCGGGTGGCCCGGCCGCGGGACCCCGATCGAGAGCGGCGCTGCGATGCCGCCGGCGCCTCTGACGATTCCCGGGGATGGTGGCACGATCGGGGCATGACCGTCGCCGTCCCATCGGAGCTCGTGACGCTCGCCGATGTCGAAGCGGCAAGGCGACTGCTGGCAGGCGTGACCCGCCTGACCCCGGTGGAGCCCTGCCGGCCACTGACCGCCAAACTCGGCGGGCCGACGTGGCTCAAGTGTGAGAACCTGCAGCGCGCCGGGTCCTTCAAGGTGCGCGGCGCGTACGTGCGGCTGGCCCGCCTCGGCGCTGCGGAGCGCGAGCGTGGCGTCGTGGCCGCCAGCGCCGGCAACCACGCGCAGGGGGTCGCGCTCGCGGCCGCCCTGCTCGGCATCGCCAGCACCGTGTTCATGCCGGTCGGAGCGCCGCTGCCCAAGATCGCCGCGACGAAGGGGTACGGCGCGGCCGTCGAGTTCGCCGGCTCCACCGTCGACGAGGCCCTGGTCGCCGCGCACGAGTTCGCCGAGCGCACCGGCGCCGTGCTGATTCACCCCTTCGACCACCCCGACGTCATCGCCGGGCAGGGCACCATCGGCCTGGAGCTGCTGGAGCAGGTGCCCGAGGTCAAGACCGTGATCGCCGGGGTCGGCGGGGGCGGGCTCATCTCGGGGCTGGCCGTCGCGATCAAGGCGCTGCGCCCGGACGTGCGGGTCATCGGCGTGCAGGCGGCCGACGCCGCCGCGTTCCCGCCGTCGCTGCGCGAGGGCCGCCCGGTGCGGCTGGACACGTTCGGCACCATCGCCGACGGCATCGCGGTCGGCCGCCCCGGCGACCTCACCTTCGCCCACGTCGGCAAGCTCGTCGACGACATCGTCACGGTGAGTGAGGAGGACATCTCCCGGGCGCTGCTCATGCTGCTGGAGCGGGGGAAGATGGTCGTCGAGCCGGCCGGCAGCGTCGGGGCCGCCGCGCTGCTCGCCGGCGTCGTGAAGGTCGAGACGCCGGCCGTCGCGGTGCTCTCGGGCGGCAACATCGACCCGATGCTCATGGTCCGTGTCATCGAGCACGGCCTGGCCGCCGCAGGACGCTACCTCACGTTCACCGTCCGCTGCGGGGACCGCCCCGGCCACCTGGCGAAGCTGTTGACGTGCATCGCCGAGCAGGGCGCCAACGTGGTCGACGTCGCCCACCGCCGCCAGGATCCGCGCCTGGCGCTCGGCGAGGTCGAGCTCGGCCTGTCCGTGGAGACCCGCGGCGCCGAGCACTCCGATCGGCTGATCGGCGCCCTCCGTTCGGCCGGCTACACGGTGACCTTCGGCATCTAAGAGCGACCGTCACTTGGCTGGCAGTGGCAGTCCGCCGAGCAAAGTCTCCGTGGTCGTGCGTCCGGCGCCCACAGTGCACGGGGTTCTCCTTGATCACGGAGCGAACGTGCTGCTTTTTGTGCATTTTTACTCCGTGATCACGGCGAACATGATGGTCGGGCGACGCGGATCGCAGGCGCGGCCTGCGCCGCCCGGACTCGGCTTCTCGCGATGCCAAGCGCCCAATTGACGGTCACTCTAAGGCTGGCCGGGCGCGAGGCCTAGGCCTGGTGGCCGGTCGCCGGACGGCCGGTCGCCGGGGCCATCGCGAAACTGCGCGTGGACGCGCGGCCCACGATCGAGGGGCGGCGCGACGCCGGGCTGGACCGGGTGTCGCGGTGCGACTCGGACCCGCCGAGCGGGCCGCGCGGGTGATCGAGGCCGGTCGGGCGAGCCGGCCGCGGCCGTGGCGAGCGCGGGGACGGCGGTCCGTAGCGCACGATCGGCGCGCACCCTCAAGTCGATGTGAGGGGCGCGCCGACGGGCGTCGCGGTGCGGGGATCAGCCGGCGAACGGCTCGAAGTCGATGACCTTCACCTTGATCGCGGCGCCGCTCGGGGCCGTGTAGGTCACGGTGTCGCCGCGCTTCGCGCCGAGGATCGCCTGACCCAGCGCGGACTCCGGGCTGTAGACGGTCAGGTCGGTGGTCGCGGCGATCTCGCGCGAGCCGAGCAGGAACTTCTCCGTGTCGTCCTCGTCGTCGTCGAACTGGATCGTGACGACGGTGCCGGGGGCGACGGCGTCGGTGGTCGGGGCGTCGCCCACCACCGCCTTGCGGAGGAACTCCTTCAGATACAGGATGCGGCCCTCGGCCTTGCCCTGCTCCTCGCGCGCCGCGTGGTAGCCGCCGTTCTCACGCAGGTCGCCCTCTTCGCGGCGTGCGTTGATCTCGGCGGCGAGCGCCGGACGGTTGGCGATGAGCTCGTCGAGCTCGGCCTGCAACCGGTCATATGCGTCCTGCGACAGCCAGGTGGTGGCCTGGTTGCCGTCGGTGGTCGACACTGAAGATCTCCTTACGCACGCTTGGTCAAACCACCAAAGTACCAGTGACTCGCATCACCGCAGCCACTTGAATTCGCCGGGGCGTTACCGGCGGGTCATTTCATCTCGACTGAAGCGGCCCGCAGGCCGGGACCTCCGCCGTGACCGGCCGGTCGCTCGTGGCGAGCCGGTATGTGACGAACGCCTCGGCACCGGGCGGCACGTCGACCTGGGCCAGCCCGACCTCCTGGCCGCTGGCCGCGCGGGCCCGGACGCTGCAGGTCGCGCGCTTGTCCGGGTCCTTGCGCACCACGAACTCGATGGTGACGCCGTCGTCGGTCACGTTGTAGAAGTGCTGAACCTGCGGCTCGTAGTCCTGCGGCCCGTACTGCGTGTACAGCCGCCACGCGATGGCGAGCCCGGCCAGGGCGACGACCCCGGCCAGCGCGAACACCAGCCAGCGGCGGCGCGGCTGCGGCTCCCGGCGCCGGCCGTATCGGCCGGGCGGGTACTTGGATGTGGCGTGCGTCTCGTTGCGCGGGTCGGTCACGGGTGAGCGTCCTCGTCGTTTTGTCGGAGGTACCGACCACAATAGGGTCGTTACCCGGGGCGGTCCCGCGGCGGGGCAGCCACGGGGCCGAACAGACCGTGAGGGAGAGCTCGTGAGCGAGCAGCTGCGATTGATGGCGGTGCACGCACACCCGGACGACGAGTCGAGCAAGGGCGCGGCAGCCATGGCGAAATACGCGGCCGAAGGTGTCGACGTGCTCGTCGTCACCTGCACCGGCGGCGAGCGCGGCAGCGTGCTCAACCCGAAGCTGGACCAGCCGGAGATCTGGGAGAACATCGCCGAGATCCGCCGCGCCGAGATGGATCGCGCGCGGGAGATCCTGGGCGTCCGCCAGGAGTGGCTGGGCTTCGTCGACTCCGGCTTCCCGGAGGGCGACCCGCTGCCGCCGCTGCCCGAGGGCTGCTTCGGCCTGGTCGACCCCCAGGAGGCCGCGGCGCCGCTGGTCGAGCTGATCCGCAAGTTCCGCCCGCACGTGATCACCACCTACGACGAGCAGGGCGGTTACCCGCACCCCGACCACGTCATGACACACCGGATCAGCATGGTGGCGTTCGAGGCGGCCGGCGACGCGAGCCGCTTCCAGGACCGCGGAGAGCCGTGGCAGCCCCTGAAGCTGTACTACAACATGGGCTGGTCGCGCACCCGCATCCAGCTGCTGCACGAGGCGATGATCGAGGCGACGGGCGAGTCGCCCTATGCGGAGTGGATGAAGAACTGGGACGAGCCGGACCGGCGGGACCCCGCCGAGCGGGTCACCACGCGGGTGCCCTGCGGCGAGTTCTTCGAGGTCCGCGACGACGCCCTGCGTGCGCACGCCACTCAGGTCGACCCCGACGGGTTCTGGTTCGCCATACCGCTGCCGATCCAGCAGAAGATCTGGCCGACGGAGGACTACGAGCTGGTCAAGTCATACGTCGAGGCGAGCGGGCCCGAAGACGATCTCTTCGCCGGCGTAAGGTGAAGGGCATGGGCGCGTTGGACATACTTGCCGAGAACAACTTCGGCGACACCAGGTCCGGGGGACTGGCCGGTCCCATGGGCCTGTTCATCATCGTGATCCTGGGCATTGTGACGGTTTTCCTGATCCGCAACATGAGCGCGCGGATCCGCCGCCTGCCGGTCGAATTCCCCGATCCGGACGCCGACCGCAGGAGCGGTGGCGCGGACCCCGCGGAATCCGGTGATCGCGCCGACTCCGGCGCCGATCGGCTGGACAAATCGACGCCAGCTTGAGTATCGCCGGTCGATGATCTGAGTTAGAAACACATCGCTGACCTCTGTTGCCCCTTTCCGTCGTGGCTTAGCCTTCTCGGGGTGCGCGTTCCATTTCGTCGATCGCGCATCCCTGTGGGCCAGGGAAGGGGGCGAATGTGAGCGTCCCGACGCGCGCCCGACCGGCCGCCCGGCACCCGGCGCACCGGCGCCGCCACCCAGGGTCATTGTCCCCGGCCGATGCATTGTCCCCGGCCGATTCGGCCCGGCGATGAGGCCGCTGCCGCTCCGCCTGGTAGCCCCGCTGGTCCTCGCCGCCGCCCTGGCGGTATCGGCCGCTCTCGTGATCGCCTCCGGCCTGCCTGAGGGCACCGTCGGCGCCGCGTCGCATCGGTTCGGCCTCGACGGACCGCTGGCCCTGCCGGTCGCCCTGCTCGCCGGCGCCGCCGTGGCGATGGTGTCGCAGCTGGCCCGCCTGCGGTTGCGGGCCGGTGGCGGGCTGGCCAGGCCGGCGTGGGGCGAGGCCGCCGTCGTGGTGCTGTGCGCGAGCCTGCCGCCCGCGCTCGTGCCACCGGTCGCCCTCGCCGGGTTCGCCGCGGCGCACGCCGTCCTGCACGCCGTCGACCGGCGCGCCGGTCAGGCCCGCCCGGCCCGGGAGGTCGTCTACGGCGTCGCCGCGCTCACGGTCGCCGCGGCGCTCGGCGCGCTCGTGGAGGGGACCGCGATGGGTCGCGACCCCGGCGACGGGCTGTCACCGGGGCTGATCGGCGCGCTGGTGGCCGCGGCGGCCGTCCACTACCTGGTCACGCTCGCCCTAATCACCGCCCGCCTCGTGGTGACCGGCGGCGGCACCGTGCGCGCCGTCGCCGGCTCGATGCTCGGCAGCACCGCGCTGATGCTCGTCGGCAACGTCGCGGCCGGCCTGGTGATCGTCTGGGCCTGCGCCACCAGCGGCTTTCTGCTGCTGCTCCTGCCGCCGGTGCTGTGGCTGATGCACCAGTTCTACGCCAACCGGCTCGGCGAGGACGACGAGCGCCGCACCTGGGCCGAGTTCGCCGAGGTGGCCCGCGACCTCAACCGACTCGACGAGCGCGACGCCGCGCTGGCCGGCGTCGCGGGCGCCGCGCGCCTGTTCCGTGTACCGGCCGCCCGGATCGTGCTCGCCGGCGGCCGCGCATACGGCGAGCTGCCGCCGGGCCCGGTCACCACCCGTCCGCTGACCGTCGGCATGGTCGCGGTCGGCGAACTGCACCTGGCCGGTCCCGAGCCGCGGCGAACCCGGGACCGCCTGATGCTCGCCACGTTCGGCGAAGCGCTCGCGGCCGCCCTGCACGACGCGATCACCCAGGACGCGCTGCGGGCGATGAGCGAGCGGACCACGTATGACGCGGTGCGCGACCCGCTCACCGGCCTGCTCAACCGCGTCGCCTTGCTCGCCCGCGGCGACCTGCGGCTCGGAACCCGCGCTCCCGGCGCCCCGGTGGCCCTGCTGCTGCTCGACGTCAACGACTTCAAGGAGGTCAACAACGCCCTCGGGCACACCGCCGGCGACGATGTGCTCAAGGTGATCGCCGGCCGGGTCCTGGACTCGGGCAACGCCGGGGACCTGCACGCCCGCCTCGGCGGCGACGAGTTCGCGATCCTCATCACCGACCTGGCCGCCGGCGAGGCCGACCTGGCCCTCGCCGCCGCCGTCGAGCGCGCCCGCAAGCTCGGCGCGCAGATCGCCGCCCCGATGTGTATCGACGGCGTCGCGCTGTCCAAGGAGGCGTCGATCGGCGTCGTGGTCGCCGCGGCCGGCTCGGCCGACCTCAGCGAACTGCTGCGCCGGGCCGACATCGCGATGTACCAGGCCAAGGACGGCGCCCAGCCGGTGGCCTGGTACGACCCGACGCGCGACGACGCCAGCACCGACCGCCTGGCCCTGCTGGCCGAGCTGCGCGAGGCCCTCGCCGCCAACGCGCCCGGCCTGGAGCAGCTCACGCTCGAGCTGCAGCCCGCGGTCGCGCTCGCCGGGCCGGCCGGCGCCTCCACCACCAGCGGCCGGATCACCGGCGTCGAGGCGCTGATCCGCTGGCGGCACCCGCGCCGCGGCAAGCTCTCGCCCGCCCAGTTCCTGCCGGTCGTCGAGGCGAGCGAGCTCATCGGCCCGCTCACGCACTGGGTGCTGGAGCGCGCGATCATCCTGGCCTCGGGCTGGCGCCGGGCCGGCCTGGCAGTCCCGGTGGCCGTCAACATCTCGGCGCGCAGCCTGGTCGAGCGGCAGCTGCCCGAGACCGTCGGCGAGCTGCTCGGCCGCCACCGCCTCCCCGCCGAGCTGCTGGTCCTCGAGATCACCGAGACCGTCATGCTCTCCAGTTCCCCGGTCGTCGACGACGTGCTGGCCCGCCTGCGCCGCCTCGGCGTCCAGCTCGCGGTCGACGACTTCGGCACCGGCTACTCGGCGTTCACCGTCCTCACCCGGGTGCCGGTCCAGGAAGTCAAGATCGACCGCGAGTTCGTGGCCCAGATGCTGGACGCGCCGAAGCCGGGCGCGATCGTGCAGACCACGGTCGACCTGGCGCGCCGGCTGGGCCTGCGGGTGGTCGCGGAGGGCGTGGAGAATCCGGAGCAGCGGGCCCGGCTGACCGAGCTCGGCTGCTCGGCCGCGCAGGGCTTCCTCTTCTATCCGCCGATGTCCCCGGACGCCCTGCTGGCCGTGCTGCGCGAACGCCGCCAGATGCGACGCCGCCACCTCCGCGCCGAGGGCGCCGGCTGATCGTCACTCGGCGAGGCGGAGAACAACCCGGAAAGTCCGACACACCGGCGGCGTGCGCCGGCGGGGCATCGTGTTGCCCTACCGTCACCCCTTGTGAGCAGGCGGGGGTTCACCGGCGCGATCGGCTTCGCCGTGGCCGCGGTCGCGGCGTTCGTGGTGCTGGATCACTTCGGCGGGAGCGAGCGCTTCGCCGACCTGCCCGGCGGGGCCGACGTGCGGCTCGTCGGGCGTTTCACGCCCGAGCAGATCGAGCGGCTCTCCGCGCTGCCGCAGGCCGCCGCGGTCGAGTGTGACCAGGCGCTGTACGGCGTCGGGGTCGCCACGGTCGGGGTGACGCTGGCGCACGCGACGGTGGCGACCGCGGTGCGCAGCCCGGCGCTGCGCAGCGCCGCGCTCCTGGAAGGGCGGGCCCCCGACAAGGATGCCGAACTGCTCGCCGTCGACGGGCGCGGGCTGCGCCTCGGTGACCATGTCGCGCTGACCCGCGGCGGGCACGGCCTGGTCGGCGCCGTCGTCGGGGTGGTCGCCAAGCCGCCCGGGCGGCCGGACGCGGTGGCGCTGCTGCCGGCCGGCGCGATCGCGCGGCTCGACGGGGGAGCGCCCTGCGGCGAGGTCGCCGTCCAGCTGCGCAAGCGCAGCGAGGCGACGGCGTTCCAGCGGGCCGCCAAGGACGTGCTCGGCGGCGACCCCGCCGTCACGTACGACAAGTCATTGCGCGGTCACGTCTGACCCGGCTGAATCCGGTGCCGAGTCGGCTCGCGCGGCACCGGACCACGTCATCGACAGGCCCGTCGCGGCCCGCTCGGCGCGGATCTCCATCGCGTCGCCGAGGATCACCGCGCGGTCGGCGACCACCGCGGTGCCGTCCAGCGCGTACGTCACCCGCTCGCTCACGAACACCGGCGTGCCGGCGGGCCTGTGCAGGTACACCTGCGAAACCGGATCGAGCGGCGCGGGCCGCACGGTCTCGGAGGCGCGCGCCACCGCCACGCCGGCGTCGGCGAGCGCGGCATAGAGGGCGACCGCGGTGAAATCGACGCCGAGGAGCCGCTCGCCGTGCGGGGCCGGGACCCAGGAGATCTGGTGTACCGAGGGCCGGCCCCCGAACTCCCGCACGCGCTCGAGCCGCAGCGCCCGCGGCCCGAGCTCCGCCGACGCGGCGAGCCCGGCCGCCACGACCACGGTCCGCACCGCGTGCCCCTGCTCGCGCAGGTCGTCGGCGAGGCTGCGCAGCGAGCCCAGCCGATACGCGAGGTGGGGCGGCGACACGAACGTGCCCCGCCCCGCCTGCTGCACGATCAGCCCCTCGTCGCTGAGCTGCCGCAGCGCCTGGCGGAGCGTCATGAGCGTCACGCCGTACGCGCTGCTGAGCTCCCGCTGCGCGGGCAGCGCGGAGCCGGCCGGGTAGTCGCCGGCGTGAATCTTCGCGGCCAGGTCGGCGGCGATGGCGCGGTAGCGGGGCTCGCCGCCGTCACGGACCAAGGGTCATCCTCCTGACATCGCTGCCCTCAGCTCGGCCACGTATGCCCCGACCTCGGCCGGGCCAGCCCCGTCGAGCACGCGGCGCATGACGGCGGCCCCGACCACGACGCCGTCGGCAAGGCCGGCCGCCTCCGCCGCCTGCGCGGGCGTGGAGATGCCGAATCCTAACAAGACCGGCAGTTCGGTCCGGGGCTTGATGCGGGCGGTCAGCGCGGCCGCGGAGGCTGCGAGCTCGTCGCGCTCGCCGGTGGTGCCCATGACCGTCACCGCGTAGACGAACCGCCGGCTGCGCCGCCCGATCTCGGCGAGCCGGCGGTCCGGCGTGGCGGGGGAGGCGAGCAGGACGAGGTCGATGTGGTCGGCCACCTCGGCGCACTCCTCAAGCGGCAGGTCGGGGACGATGAGCGCGCTGACGCCGGCCTCCCTCAGGCGGCGGCAGAACTTCGGGGCGCCCTCGCGGATCACGAGATTCGCGTAGGTGCTGGCGATCAGCGGTACCGAAACCGAGATCTCCGATATTTCGTGAAGAATCCGGTCGAGGGTCGCACCCCGGGCCAGCGCCGCGGCCGTCGCCTCCTGGATCGTCGGCCCGTCGAGCGTCGGATCGGAGAACGGCAGCCCGATCTCGATCATGTCCGCGCCGGCGGCGGCGAACGCGCGCACATATTGCGTCCAGTCCGCCGTCACACCGGCCGTGACGTACGGCATCAGCAGCTTCACAGCGCCTCCCGCAGCGTCGCCAGGTCCTTGTCCCCGCGTCCGGACAGCGTGATCAGGACCGTCGAGCCGGACGGCAGCTCCCCGCGCAGCACCCACGCGAGCGCGTGCGCCGACTCGAGCGCGGCGATGATGCCCTCGGTGCGCGCCAGCCGTACCGCCGCCTCGACCACCTCGTCGTCGGTGACCGTGACGTACCGCGCCCGCCCGAGGTCGCGCAGGTGCACGTGCTCCGGCCCGATGCCCGGGTAGTCGAGCCCGGCCGCGATCGAGTGCGCCTCGCTGATCTGCCCGTCGTCGTCCTGCAGGAACATCGAGCGCACGCCGTGCAGCACCCCCAGCCGCCCCCTGCTCGCGCCGGCCCCGCCGTCGGCCTCGACCCCGACCAGCCGCGCCGGGGTGTCGACGAACCCGGCGAACGTGCCGGCCGCGTTCGACCCGCCGCCGACGCACGCGACCACGTAGTCCGGCACCGCGGCGGGCAGTTCGGCCGCGCACTGCCGGCGCGCCTCGTCGCCGATGACGCGCTGGAACTCGCGGACCATCCACGGGTACGGCGCGGGCCCGAGTACCGAACCCATGCAGTAGTGCGCCTCGTCGACGGCCCCGACCCAGTGCCGCATCGCCTCGCTGGTGGCGTCCTTGAGCGTCTGCCCGCCGCCGCGCACGGGCACGACCTCGGCCCCGAGCATGCGCATCCGGAAGACGTTGAGCTCCTGCCGCTCGATGTCCCGCTCGCCCATGAACACGGTGGCCCCGAGCCCGAACAGCGCCGCCGCCGTCGCGGTGGCGACCCCGTGCTGCCCGGCCCCGGTCTCCGCGATCAACCGCCGCCGCCCCATCCGCTTGGCCAGCAGCGCCTGCCCGAGCACATTGTTGATCTTGTGTGACCCGGTGTGTATGAGATCCTCGCGCTTGAGTAGCACGGTGAGCCCGAGCTCCGCGGAGAGCCGCACCGCGGGCGTCAGCGGCGTCGGCCGGCCCGCGTAGGTGGCGAGCAGCCGGTCGAGCTGCCCGTGAAACGCCGGATCGGCCCAGGCCTCGCGAAACGCCTCCTCGACCTCGCGGCAGGCCCCGATGAGCGACTCGGGCACGTACCGCCCGCCGTACTCCCCGAACCGCCCGAGCGCCCCAGGATCCCCCATGACCGGCCCTCGTACGACGCCCCGCCGCGGCCGGATGAGTACCTCACCCACGAGTCCCTCCACAGTTCTAGAACAGTCAACAGTTCTAGAACTGTTGCACGAATGGGGCTGCTTGTCGAGGACCGTCGTGGGATAGTAATGTGGCCCTATGGCTAACAGGGCCCTGCAAGCTGCCCGTAGCACTGCCTCTCCGGTGTGCCGACCAGATAAACTGCCTGCCATGAGCGCAGAGGCGGTCGGTCGGTTCATGCCGGCATATGCGTCGCTCGAGGACCTCACCGCGATGATGGCCGCGGATCCGCACGGGCACCGATATGAGACCAGTCCCGAAGGGGTTCTCTCGGTCATGCCGCCGCCGGATTCCGAGCATGCCGTAATCGCAACACGCCTTATGTTCTGGCTGGCCGCCGCCGGCTGGTCCGCTGAGCAGGTCATGCAGGCCATGGGGCTTCGTATTCCCGGGCCCGACGGTGGGGTGGGCGGGCGCATTCCGGATCTCGCGGTGTGGAGCAAGCCTCAGCCGCGCGCGGTCTGGTTGCCGGTCGTCGATCTGCTCCTGGTTGTCGAAATCGTGTCGCCGGGTTCAGAAGTGGCGGATCATGCGACCAAGCGACGCGAGTACGCGGCGGCGGGCATTCCGCGGTACTGGATCGTGGATCGGGACTCCGGGCAGACCGTGACCATGTACGAACTGGCCGAGAACGGCTACCAGGTTCAGGGCAAGAACCCGCTGAATTGGCTTCTCAACACCGATCCGGCCGATCACCTGGCCTGAGTACGCCGAGGCATGTTGCATTCGACGCCGCTGGACAGCGACGACGAGCGAGTCCTGGCCCAGATCGACGACTTCCACGCCAACTTTGCCCGCGCGACCGGCGCCAACGCCGCCCGGAAGTGGGTCGGTGGGCTGCGGAAACGCCAGCTGGCCGGGGCAATCATGGGGTCGAACAGCATCGAGGGCTACACCGTCGAGTTGAGCACCGCCGCGGCCATCGTGGAGCGTGCCGCAGTGCCGGCGAGCGTGCCCGAGGACTCGCGGGAGGCCGTGGCCGGGTATCGCGACGCGCTGACCTGGGTGCTGCAGACGCCGGAGATGGACTTCTTCACGCACGGCGAGATGGTGCTGTCTGCGCTGCACTTCATGATGCTGCGGTTCTGGAAGAACAAGTCGCCGGGGCGCTATCGCCGCGGTGGCATCGTGGTCACCGGCTCCGACCCCCTGGCGCCGGCCTATGTGGGGCCTCCAGCCGAGGAGGTGCCCGCGTTGATGCGCGAGTTCGTCGAGTGGTTGGAGATGGGCGACCCCGGTGCCCATTCGCTCGTCTGGGCGGCCATGGCCCACCTCAACCTCGTGGCGATCCACCCGTGGCGCGACGGCAACGGCCGCATGGCACGCTGCCTGCAGACGCTCGTCATCGCCCGCGACGGCCGGACGTTTCCAGAGTTCTGCTCGATCGAGGAGTGGCTCGGCTTCGACGTCAACACCTACGAGTACTACCGCGCCTTGCGGGAGACGGGCCGAGGGTCGTATCAGCCGAGCCGGAGTGCGCACGGCTGGGTACGGTTCTGCCTTCGCGCGCATCACCAGCAGGCCCAGGTTGTGGACCGCCGGCTGAAGCTCAGCGCCGCGGTCTGGCACCAAGCCGAGGTCATCGCCGGGCACGCGGGTCTCGCCGACCGTACTGTCGCCGCGCTCTACGCGGCGGCGAGCGGCGGGTTACGCCGGGAGACCTACCAGGGGGAGGAAGGCATCTCGCGCGACCAGGCGATCCGCGACATCCGCCGGCTCGAACGGGCCGGCCTCGTCGCCCCGACCGGGTACGGCCAGACGCTGGCCTACATCGCGGCGGGCGAGCTCAAAGAGGCCGCCGACGCGGAGGCGTCCGCGCTGACGGCCCCGCTGGCCGAACCCTACTGACGGCCTCCTGGCGGTTGGTGGCAGTGGTCGCCCGAGGCGTTCGAGGAAGCGCGCCGCTCGACGTGCCGGTGCTCATCTCCGTGGGGATACGCGGCCTGTCGCGGGCAGGCTATGCGGCGGCGATCCAATCGCGTTCCCGGAGTGCCGTCCAGGCGGCCGTGACGTGATCTGGCGTGAACATGCGTTCTTTTCGCCGGCTCCATGCGCGGACCGCGGACACTGCGGCTGTGGCGTCCGAGGCTGCTTGTGGGTCGCGCTCGCTGACCCAATGCACGGTCGCGAGCAACTCTATGCCATAAGGAGACTCGAAACCTTCGACAAGCTCGAGCACGCGAGCGATTCGTTCCAGCGTTGTTGGATGACTGACGAGGAACTCCACTGCTTCGGTTTCGGCGCCGGGAAGCGGACGGATCGGCTCTGCTTCGCGGACCAGGGCATTTCCATCGCCGAAACCGACTAGGTAGTGACCTTCGAGTGCTTGTAGCGCGTGCCGAAGGTTGTCTGCGTACGGGCCATAGAGACCCTTCGTGTACTGCAACTTGAGGGGTTCTCCGGAGACCTGCAGGAAGTACAGCAGCTTCTGGATCTCGATCGGCGACGCCTCAAGCGTGCGCTCCAGATACCGAGACAACAGGTCGATGAGGCTGGCCCGAGCGAGCGTCAACGGCGGCCGGACGGTCGCAGTCTTCATCTGCTGTGCAGCCGGCGCTGGTCCGGGTGGATACAGAACTACGTCGACGTGGGGTAAAGCGGCCAGTGCGGTCCTGATCATCGGCTCAACGTCGGTCCACTCCAGACCGCCGTTGCCGCAGCCGAGGGGCGGAATGGCCACCGACTTGATGTCGAGTTCTTGCAACACTCGAACGAGGTCCGCCAAGCCATTGTCGATGTCGGCAAGGCTGGAGCGCGTTCGCCAGTGCCCCTTGGTCGGGAAGTTGATGACGAAGCGCGGACCGGCGAGTAGCCCAGTTCGCCAGACGTGCATGTGTCCCAGCGTGACCTCGCCAGACTTGGCCGCTCGCGCGTAGTCGCGGAACATGGCCGGGTAGGCTCGCTTGAACTGCAGTGCGATGCCCTTGCCCATCACGCCAGCACAGTTGACCGTGTTGACGAGAGCTTCGACGTCGGCATCAAGCAGGTTGCCGTGTGCCTGCGTGATCATGTTCGCCGCCTCATGCCCTAGAAGTACCACGTAGGTCTGACATAAACGTGTGTCGTTGCTCCCGCAGCCGTGAGTGCCGCCGTCGCCTGCTGAGCACATGCTTCGTTGCGAGTCACCACTGCGCTGAAGGCTGACCACGGTACCCCACCATGGACAAGACACTCAGCCATCCGGCGCTCGCGCCGGTCAGGTTCCGCTTCCGTGTTGTTCCAGTATGTCGCCCTCATGAGCGGCCAGTCGATCATCGACGCTAGTTCTGACACATCCGTGCTGAACCTCGCGACCTGGAGCGCTGCGTTCCTGTCGGTGAAAACTGTGGTGAGCCCTAGGTCGATCATCCGTTGGACCTTGCTAACCAGGTAGACCAGTTCGTCACATGTGCCCTGATAGGTAGGAACCCGGCCTTTGAAGATCGCGAACATCATGGGACTACGGGGAGCGAAGTAGAAGGGGGCGTAGTCCGCAACCACACCGCCAGGAGCCACGGGCACCACGCGCCGCCGCCGCTGTTCCTTGATGCCGGTGTTACCAACCTCGACCTTGAACGACGAAGCACCCTGCGCGGCTGAGTCGCTGAGCAGTCCAGCGGCTGCGATTGCGGTCAGGTGGCTCACGTGGGTGAAATGCATGATCCACACAGGCTCAGGCGATACCACCCGACGCATCGTACGGTGAGGGTAGGCCAGGCGTCGCGGCCTGTCGCTTCCCGTCCGCCGCCGCGACGAGGAGTACCAGCGCGGCCTAGCCCGCCTGCACGCCGCCGACCAGACCCGTGGATGGACCACCTCGACCTGCTGGTGCTGCGCCGGGGGTGAGTGCCGGACCGCCGTGAGAGGGTTGGGGTATGGCCAACCGTCTCGCCGGGGCTACCTCGCCCTACCTGCAGCAGCACAAGGACAACCCGGTCGACTGGTGGCAGTGGTCGCCCGAGGCGTTCGAGGAGGCGCGCCGGCGCGACGTGCCGGTGCTCATCTCCGTGGGGTATGCAGCCTGTCACTGGTGTCACGTGATGGCGCACGAGTCGTTCGAGCACGAGGGTGTCGCGGCCGCCGTCAACGAGCTTACCGTGCCGATCAAGGTCGACCGCGAGGAGCGGCCGGACGTCGACGCGGTCTACATGACGGCCACGCAGGCCATGACCGGGCAGGGCGGGTGGCCGATGACCGTCTTCGCCACGCCCGACGGCGAGCCGTTCTACTGTGGCACCTACTTCCCCCGCGACGCGTTCCTGCGACTGGTCCACGCCGTCTCCGACGCCTGGCGTGAGCAGCGCGAGGCGGTGGTCCGGCAGAGCGCCGCCGTGGTCGAGGCCATCCGCAAGGTCGCGGAGCGACCCCCGGCAAACCCCATGGACGATTCGGTACTGCGGTCCGCCGCCGCCACGCTGATGAAGACCTACGACGGCGAGCACGGCGGCTTCGGCGGGGCGCCCAAGTTCCCGCCGCACATGGCGCTGCTGTTCCTGCTGCGCCACTATCAGCGCACGCGCGACGACGCCGTGCTCGACGCGGTCCGGCACACCTGCGAGCGGATGGCCCGCGGCGGCATGTACGACCAGCTTGCGGGCGGCTTCGCGCGGTACGCGGTGGACGGCACCTGGACCGTGCCGCACTTCGAGAAGATGCTGTACGACAACGCGCTGCTGCTGCGCGTGTACACCCACCTCGACCGCATCGCCGGCAGCGGCACCGGGCGGCGGGTGGCCCAGGAGACCGCCGCGTTCCTGGCCCGGGACCTGCACGACGGGCACGGCTTCATCTCGGCGCTCGACGCCGACGCCGGCGGCGAGGAGGGACTGACCTACGTCTGGACCCCCGAGCAGGTCGACGAGGTGCTCGGCGAGGTCGACGGGGCCTGGGCGCGCCACCTGCTCGAGGTGACCCGCGAGGGCACGTTCGAGCACGGCAGCTCGGTGCTGCAGCTGCCCGAGGACCCGGCGAACGCCGAGCGCTGGCAGGACATCCGGGCCAAGCTGCTGTGGGCGCGCGGGGGGCGGCCGCAGCCGGCGCGGGACGGGAAGGTCGTCGCGGCCTGGAACGGGCTGGCGATCACCGCACTGGTCGAGTACGGCAAGGCGTACGACGACGGCGAAGCGATCGGCCTCGCGGTCCGCACCGCCGAGTTTCTGGCCGGCACTCACCTGGTCGGCGGGAGGCTGCGCCGGGTGTCCCGCGACGGCGTGGCCGGCGAGCCGGCGGGTGTGCTGGAGGACTACGGCGCGGTCGCCGAGGCGTTCTGCGCGGTACACCAGGCCACCGGCGACGGCCGCTGGCTCGCGCTCGCCAAGGAGTTGCTCGACGTGGCCCTCGAGCGGTTCCGCGACGCCGGCAGCGGCGGCTTCTTCGACACCGCCGACGACGCCGAGGCGCTCGTCGCCCGGCCGGCCGACGTCACCGACAACGCCACCCCGGCGGGGCTCTCGGCGATCGCGGCGGCGCTGGTCACGTACTCGGCGCTGACCGCCGACACCGCCTACCGCGAGGCGGCCGAGCGCGCGCTCGGCACTGTCGCGGCCGTGGCGGCGACCCATGGGCGGTTCACCGGATACGCCTGCGCGGCGGGGGAGGCGCTCCTCTCCGGCCCGTACGAGATCGCCATCGCCACCGCCGACGCGGCCGACCCGCTCGTCGCGGCCGCCTGGTGGCACGCGCCCCCGGGCGCCGTCGTCGTCGCCGGCGAGCCGGACCGCGCCGGGGTGCCCCTTCTCGAGGGGCGTCCGCTGCGGGACGGGCGGCCCACGGCGTACGTCTGCCGGGGTTTTGTCTGCGACGCGCCCGTCACGGCGCTCGAGGACCTCGTCGCCAAGCTGGCCTGAATCGGTCGTACCCAGGGTGCGTTCACCGCAGGCGAACGCACCCGGCCTTGGCGTCGCCTTGTAACGGTGTAATCGTGTAATCAGAGTTGCTCAAGCAAGGGAGTAATGATGATTCGACGAGGAGACGTGCCCTGGGGACGCGGCGGCGGCCCGCGCAGCGAGCCCCCGCCGGCCGACGACGCGACCGCCTGGATCGGCGGCGCGCTGCCGGAGACCTGGTTCCAGGGCCCGGCCGAGGTGACCATCGACCGCGACGAGATCCTGATCGTCGGCCGGCTGAGCGAGCCCGCGCTGCCGGACGACGCCACCGACGCCGACCGGGCCGCGGCCGCGCAGGGCCGCATCGCCGGGTTCCGGGGGACCACCCGCGACCAGCGGATCGGCATCGCGCAGCAACTGGAGCGGCGATACCGGCGCAAGGTCTCCTGGGGCGTGCGGGTCGGCGAGGCACACGAGCTGTTCACCACCCACTCGGCCCCGGTGATGACCCGCCTGCGCCAGACCGAGCGGCAGGTGCTCGACACCCTGGTCGACTCGGGCGTGGCGCGGTCGCGCTCCGAGGCGCTGGCGTGGTGCGTGGCTCTGGTCGGGCAGCACGCCGACGCCTGGCTGACCGAGCTGCGGCAGGCCATGGAGTCGGTCGACGAGCTGCGTCGCCGCGGTCCAGCGGTGTGATCCGCGCGGCCCCCTGAGGGCCGTAGGCCGGCTGGGCGCCGGGGTATCGCCGGATAAGTCGGACATATCCGGATGCCCTGGCGCCTGGCCCGTGCCATCGGCGCGAGCCGAAACGTTAGGCTGGCCAGCCTATGGACACCCGAACCGGACTCCCCGTCGTCGGCATGGTGGGCGGTGGGCAGCTGGCCCGGATGACCCACCAGGCGGCCATCGCCCTCGGCCAGTCCCTGCGAGTGCTCGCCGTCTCGCCCGACGACGGCGCCGCCCTCGTCGCCGCCGACGTGCGGATCGGGCGCCACGACGACCTCGCCGCGCTGCGCGACTTCGCCAAGGGCTGCGACGTGGTGACATTCGACCACGAGCACGTGCCCGGCGAGATCATCCGGGCACTCGCCGCCGAGGGCCACACGCTGCTGCCGGGGGCGGACGCCCTGCGGTACGCGCAGAACAAGCGGATGATGCGCGAGCACCTCGGGGCGCTCGGATTCCCCATGCCGCGCTGGACGGCGGGCGACGCGCGCGCGTTTGGCGACGAGGTCGGCTGGCCGGTGATCGTGAAGACGGCGACCGGCGGGTACGACGGGCGCGGGGTGTTCGTGGCCGAGTCGCCCGCCGACATCCCGGCGGACGTGGAGATCATCGCCGAGGAGCTGGTGCCGCTGCGGCGCGAGCTGGCCGCGGTGGTGGCGCGGTCGCCGCTCGGGCAGGTCGCGGCGTACCCGGTCGTGGAGACCGTCCAGGAGAGCGGCATCTGCGTCGAGGTGCTCGCCCCCGCGCCGGGCCTCGACGAGGAGCATGCGGTGCGTGCTCAGAGCCTGGCCATCGACATCGCCACGAGTCTCGGCGTCGTGGGCGTGCTCGCGGTCGAGCTGTTCGAGACGACCGACGGGCGACTGCTCATCAACGAGCTCGCGATGCGCCCGCACAACTCCGCCCACTGGACGATCGAGGGCGCCCGGACCTCGCAGTTCGAGCAGCACCTGCGCGCCGTGCTGGACTACCCGATGGGCGACACCCGGATGACCGCCCCCGCCGTCGTCATGGCGAACGTCCTGGGCGGCGAGCCGGGTGGCATGTCGATCGACGAGCGCCTGCACCACCTGTTCGCCGAGGAGCCGGGCGCCAAGGTCCACCTGTACGGCAAGCAGGTCCGCCCGGGCCGCAAGATCGGCCACGTGACGGTGCTCGGCGACGATCTGGAAGACTGCCGCAGGCGCGCCCGCCGGGCCGCCAGCATTCTCGAGGAGGGGTACCAGCATTGACCGACGTCGGCATCATCATGGGCAGCGACTCCGACTGGCCGGTCATGCGCCTGGCGGCCGAGGCGCTGGACGAGTTCGGCGTTTCCCATGAGGTACGGGTCGTATCCGCGCACCGGACCCCCCACCTCATGCTCGACTACGCCGGCGAGGCCGTGGCCCGTGGCCTGAAGGTCATCATCGCCGGGGCCGGCGGCGCCGCCCACCTGCCCGGCATGGTCGCCTCGGCCACCCCGCTGCCGGTCATCGGCGTGCCGGTACCGCTGAAGTACCTCGACGGCATGGACTCGCTCATGTCGATCGTCCAGATGCCGGCCGGCATCCCGGTCGCCACGGTGTCGATCGCGGGCGCACGCAACGCGGGCCTGCTCGCCGTGCGCATCCTGGCCGCAGCCGATCCCGCGCTGCTGGCGAAGGTCCGCGACTTCCAGGAGTCGCTGCGCGCGATGGTGGCCGAGAAGGACGCCGCCCTCTCGGCGTCTCTCGCCGGGCAGCCGACCCCCACGGAATAGTTCCCTGCCGCGCCGCTTGCCGCGACGTACCGCTGCAGGACCTGCAGCAGGCAAACGCCGAGCACGGAGCCTCCCCCGCGGGCCTGTCGATGGCCGGGTTACTCTGCGCCGGTGAGTTCGCTGAGCCTGCCGCAGCTCGATGCACTGCTCGCGGAGGCGACTGTTGACTGCTATGACGAGGACGAGCAGTTGACGGGCCGCCGGATCCGCCGCCCGACGGCGCACAGTGGATCGAGGCGTACCGGCACTGGGGCGGATGACGCGTGAGCGAGTACCAGTACTACGAGTTCGTGGCGATCGACCGGCCGTTGACGACAGCCGAGCAGCGCGAGCTGCGGGCGGTGTCGACACGTGGCCGGATCAGCGCGTCGAGCTTCGTCAACGACTACCAGTGGGGTGACCTGAAGGCCGACCCGCGCAGGTGGATGGAGCGATACTTCGACGCCCACCTCTACCTGGCGAACTGGGGTACCCGCCGGATCGCACTGCGGCTGCCGGTACAACTGCTGGATCCGGATCTCGCGGCAACGCACTGCGTGGGTCACTCGGCTTCCTCGTGGGCCACGGACGAGCACGTGATCCTCGACCTGTACAGCAGGGACGAGGACGGCGAGGAAGAGTGGTGGGACGACCAAGCCGCGCTCGCGTCGATCGTCCCGGTCCGTGCGGAGCTGGCCGCCGGCGACAACCGGCTGCTCTATCTGGCGTGGCTGTTGTGCGTGCAGGACCAGGAGCTGGACGAGGACGAGTTGGAACCACCGGTCCCGCCCGGCCTGGCCGAGCTTTCCGGGCCGCTGCGCAGCCTCGTCGACTTTCTGCGCCTGGACGAGGATCTCCTCGACGCGGCGGCTCAGGCCAGCGCGCCCCTGACCACGAAGGCGCCTTCGGCGGCAGCGTTGGCCAAGTGGGTGCAACGGCTGCCGGTGGCGGACAAGGACAAGGTCATCGTGCGGCTGCTGCGCGGCGACAACACGCACCTCCGCGCCGAGTTGCTGCGCCAGTACGGCGGCGGGGCGGCGGCGGAGGCCGTCGGTGGCGGCCGGACGGTGGGCGAGTTGCTGGCCAGCGCCGAGGCGCGCTGGGCGGGCCGGCAGCGGCAGGCCGAGGAGCGTAAGGCGGCCGAACAGGCGCGCCGGGAGGCGGCGGCCGCGGCCGCCCGCGACCGGCGCCTCGCCGAACTGGCCACTGATCCGGAACAGGCGTGGCAGCGGGTGGCGGAGCTGATCGCGACCAAGAAGCCGAAGGAGTACGACGCGGCGGTCGCGCTGCTGGCCGACCTGAAGGCGCTCGGCGAACGCGACGGCCAGAGCAGGGCCTTCCGCGGGCGGCTCCACCAGCTGCGCCAGGAACACGCCCGCAAGCCGAGCCTGCTGGACCGCCTCGAACGCGCCGGCCTCATCGCGAGCGCCGCCAGCGAGATGCCGACATGAGCGCTGTTCGCCGCGGCCGGGTGGCGACCGTCCAGCGGGAGACGGGCCGGGCGGCGGTCGTGGACGCCGACCAGCCTCGAAACAGAGCACCACGACCCGTTCTCGTCGACTGGCGTCGGCCAGTGGGGTCGCCGCCGTTCACCTCCAGGCCAGTAGCCATAGGTCAAGCAGCGAGGCGGCAAGCGAATGCTGTCAGTGCGCCAGCTCACCAGCTAGCGAATGCGTCGCTACTCGATGTCTACGGTTCTCGGCTTCGGTAGGCGGCCTACTCAGGCCACGTTGAGCTGGATGTTGCCGATACGGGCGACGATATCGAGTTGGCCGCCGAGCCCGACCACATAAGCCCTCAACGTCTCCAGGCCGACGGCGTCGCCGTTCTCGATCTGGCTGATGCGCGCCTGAGTCAGGCCGGTCGCTTTAGCCAGCTGGGCCTGAGTCAGGCCGAGCTGCTTACGGATGTCAGCCAGCTGAGCGCCGCTGACGGAGGCCAGCATCTGCTCTCGCATCTCCCGGCGCCGGGTAACTCGCTCGCTGCTGTCCCAGGTCGGGTCGGCGGCACGAGCCTTGGCCTTGACGTCCCGCCAGTTCGAAGCTTCGGTCATGACCGGCCCTCCTCTTTCAGTGCTGCGAGATGGTCGGCGTACCGAGAGTCCGCGAGCGGGATCGCTTTGCGGTACCACGTCTCCCGCCGCCCGGACTTGTCCCCTGCCATCAGGAAAATCGCCTCACGTGCAGGATCGAACGCGAAGACCATCCGAACCTCGGAACGGCCGGCAGAGCCTGGCCGCAGCTCCTTCATGTTCTGGTACAGGCTGTCTTCAGTCGGTCGACCAGCGGCCGACCGAGTGCCGGCCACTGCTCGGCCAGAACGTCGATCGCCTCCGCCACGAGGTCTGCTGTCACCACGTCGGTGCGACACAGTTCCAGGAACCATTCCTCGACCTCGGGATGCAGCCTGACCTCCCACATACCAGTATGTATAAGCCGGACTTATATTCTCGCTCCAGCAGCCACGCACCAACTCGACGAGTGATCGGCGAAGCGAGCCAGCTCGGGTCACGGCGAACCAACCGGGCATACCGGACGGGCCTCGCCCATCGCAAACGCCGATTGTGTGATCGGCCCCCGCTCCCACCAGCCCGAACGAAGCCAGGTCAAGCCGGGGGCGGGATATGCCAACGCAGGTCAGCCCAGGCGTCGGTACACTGTGCACCGCGCCCTCGTAGCTCAGGGGATAGAGCAACGGTCTCCTAAACTCACGGCCCATGGACCGACTGCTCAACGTGATCGATGTCGAGGCGACCTGCTGGGACGGGCCGCCGCCGCTCGGTCAGGTCAACGAGATCATCGAGATCGGCGTCTGCGTGGTGGATCTCGACGCCCGGGAGCGGGTGGGGCGAGACCGGATCATGGTGCGGCCCGCGCGATCGACCGTGAGCGGGTTCTGCACCGAGCTGACCGGGATCACGCCCGAGGAGGCGGCGGCCGGCGTGCCGTTCGAGGAGGCGTGCCGGCAGCTCGTACGGCGCCACCGATCGGACTCCCGGCCCTGGGCGAGCTGGGGTGACTACGACCGCAAGCAGTTCGCTCGGCAGTGTGACGGCACCCGGTGGTACCCCTTCGGATCGGTCCACGTCAACGCGAAGGCCGTCTTCGCCGATGCCCGCGGGGCCCGGCGGCAGGGCATGGCCGGCGCCCTGGAGAGCGTCGGCCTGCCGCTGGAGGGGCGGCACCACAACGGTGCCGATGACGCTTGGAACATCGCGGCGCTCGTGCTGTACCTGGTCGAGCGTGGCCGGTGGCCGGCCGGAGACGACGGCGTCTGACGCCGTTACTCGTGGGGCGGGGCGGCGGACGACGATCGTCTAGCGATGAACGGGCGATTCGGGCAGAATTCCGGCAGACGACACGGTCGGCCCCGGGAGCGGCGACGATGACGGCACCATGGCGCGACGGCAGCGCGACCCCATCGACCCAGGCGCCGGTCATCGACACGACCGTGCCACACCCCGCCCGGCGGTACAACTACTGGCTCGGCGGCAAGGACAACTTCGTCGCGGACCGTGAGTCGGGCGACAAGATCGCCGCGGTGTATCCGCCGATCCGCACCGCCGCGATCGCCAACCGCCGCTTCCTCGAGCGGTCGGTCGCGTTTCTCGCCGAGGCCGGCGTTCGGCAGTTCCTCGACATCGGCACCGGCATTCCGGTCTCGCCGAACACCCATGAGATCGCGCAGGCGATCGTGCCCGACGCCCGCGTCGTGTATGTCGACAACGACCCGATCGTGCTCAGCCACGCCCGCGCGCTGCTGACCAGCGCGCCCGGCGGCATGACCGCGTACATCGACGCCGACATGCGCGACCCGGAGGCGCTCCTGCGCGACGAGTCGCTGCGGGGCGTGCTCGACCTGACCAGGCCGGTCGCGATCCTGCTCGTCTCGGTGCTGCACTTCGTGCCCGACGCCGAGGTCATCGTCCGGCCGCTGCTGGACGTCGTGCCCGAGGGCAGCTACATCGCGCTGACCCATCTGTCGAAGGACCTGTTGACGCCGGAGGTGGCGGCCCAGACCGACGCCGTCAACCAGCGCGCCGGCGTCGACATGTGGTTTCGCGGCCGCGGCGAGATCGAACGCCTCGTCGACGGCCTCGAGATCGTGCCGCCGGGCATCGTGCCGGTCGCGGAGTGGCACCCCATCGACGACCCGGCCGAGCGCCCCTCGCCGGTCGAGGCGTCGCTGTTCGCCGTCATCGCCCGCAAGTAAACGACATTCGGCTCACGCACGCGATCGTTCGCGCTGAGAGCCCTGCCACGTGGCAGGGCAAAGTGCTCGAGAGAGGGACTGTAAATTGCTCCTCTGTCAAGCCGTGCGGGTGTCTGCAGTGCGCGCGTCGTCGGTGCGCAGGGCTTGGTAGACAACGTCGGAGATGCGTCGCTTGAGGA
>NZ_JBEPDB010000023.1:0-55062 GCF_040300025.1 Dactylosporangium sp. NPDC000555
CCCACGGGCGGCCCCACGGGCGGCCCCACGGGTGGCCCCACGGGCGGCCCCACGGGCGGCCCCACGGGCGGCCCCACGGGCGGCCCCACGGGCGGCCCCACGGGCGGCCCCACGGGCGATCCGGACACCGACGTGTCCGGATTTATCCGGCAAGAAATGATTCGCGCCCCGCTCGGGGTGCTGTTCGGGGCCAGATCCGGGGACAAGGGCGGCGACGCCAACATCGGCGTCTGGGCGCGCACCAACCGGGCGTACGAGTGGCTGCGCGCCGAGCTCACCGTCGAGCGGCTCAAGGCGCTGCTGCCCGAGGCCGCCCCGCTGCGAACCGAGCGGTACGAGCTGCCCAACCTGCGCGCGGTCAACTTCGTGATCCACGGAATTCTCGGCGAGGGCGTCGCGGCCAGCACGCGGTTCGACCCGCAGGGCAAGGCGCTGGGCGAGTGGCTGCGCTCCCGGGTGGTCGACCTGCCCGGGGAGCTGCTGACCGGGGAGCCGCTGCCGTGAACGGGGCGAGCGCGTACGTCCACCACGTCGCGACGCGTGTCGCAAGCGGCGAGCGGCTCGTTACGGAGGTGGCGATGGCGAAGAACACCGCGGTCGCGGCGTGCGATCACGTCGTCGACCGGGCCGGGCGGTCGCACGGCGGCGGTACCACGGAGATCATGAACGAGATCATCGCGAAGCAGTTGGGGGTCTGAGGCATGCCGGTGTTGACGAGCAACCTCGACCTGGGTGGGGGCGGCCGCCCGGGGGACCCACGCGTGAGCGCCTACCAGGAAAATCGCCAGGCGATGCTCGAACGGCTGACCGAGCTGGAGTCGGCGCTGCGGCAGGCACGCGGCGGCGGGGGCGAGAAGTATGTGGCCCGCCACCACGCGCGCGGCAAGCTGCTGCCGCGCGAGCGCATCGAGCTGCTGGTCGACCGCGACTCGCCGTTCCTGGAGCTGTGCCCGGTCGCCGCGTGGGGCACCGACTACCCGGTCGGGGCGAGCGTCGTGACCGGCATCGGCATCGTCGAGGGTGTTCCCTGCGTGATCGTGGCCAACGACCCGACCGTGCGGGGCGGCGCGGTCAACCCGTTCTCGCTCAAGAAGACCCAGCGGGCCGGGCAGATCGCCCGGGAGAACCGGCTGCCGCTGATCAATCTGGTCGAGTCGGGCGGCGCGGACCTGCCGCAGCAGGCGGAGATCTTCATCCCGGGCGGCGCCGCGTTCCGGGACCTGACGCGACTGTCGGCGGCGGCGATCCCGACGGTCGCGGTGGTGTTCGGCAACGCGACGGCCGGCGGCGCGTACGTGCCGGGCATGTCGGACTACACGATCTTCGTGCGCGACCGGGCGAAGGTGTTCCTGGCCGGGCCGCCGCTGGTGAAGATGGCGACCGGCGAGACGGTGGACGACGAGACGCTCGGCGGCGCGGTGATGCACGCGACGCGCTCGGGCCTGGCCGACTTCGTGGCCGAGGACGAGCGCGACGCCCTGCGCCTGGCGCGCGGCTGCGTACGAAATTTTCGAAATCCCGGGCAATCCCGCACCTACGGCCCCGAACCGAAGTTCGACGCCGACGACCTGCTGGGCATCCCGAGCGCGGACCTGCGTGTGCCGTTCGACCCGCGCGAGATCCTCGCCCGGATCCTCGACGGCAGCGAGTTCGACGAGTTCAAGCCCGCCTACGGTCCGGCGCTGTGTACCGGCTGGGGCGCGATCCACGGCCACCGCGTCGGCGTGCTGGCCAACGTCCGGGGCGTGCTGTTCTCCGCCGAGGCACAGAAGGCCGCCCAGTTCATCCAGCTGGCCAACAGCAGCGGCATCCCGCTGGTCTTCCTGCAGAACACCACCGGGTACATGGTCGGCAGCGAGTACGAGCAGGGCGGCATCATCAAGCACGGCGCGCTGATGATCAACGCGGTGGCGAACTCGCGGGTGCCGCACCTGACGGTCAACATCGGCGCCTCGTACGGCGCCGGCAACTACGGCATGTGCGGCCGCGCCTTCGAGCCGCGGTTCCTCTTCACCTGGCCCAACGCCAAGTCCGCGGTCATGGGGCCGCAGCAGCTGGCCGGCGTGCTGTCGATCGTGGCCCGGCAGGCGGCCGAGGCGAAGGGGCACGCCTACGACGAGGAGCAGGACCGCACCATGCGGTTCATGGTCGAGCGCAAGGTGGAGCAGGAGTCGGCGGCGCTGTTCCTTTCCGGCCGCCTCTACGACGACGGCGTGATCGACCCGCGCGACACCCGCACCGTGCTGGGCATGTGCCTGGCGCTCGTGGGCACCGGCGAAACCGCCCAATTCGGCGTATTCCGGCACTAGGGAGCGATAGTGATCAGAAGGCTGCTGGTAGCCAACCGCGGCGAGATCGCCCGCCGGGTGTTCGCCACCTGCCGGGCAATGGGGGTCGAGACGGTCGCCGTCTACTCCGACGCGGACGCCGACTCCCCGCACGTCGCCGAGGCCGACTACGCCGTGCACCTGCCCGGCAACTCGCCGATGGCCACCTACCTGCGCGGCGATCTGCTGATCGCGGCGGCCCGCAAGTGCGGCGCCGACGCGGTACACCCGGGATATGGGTTTCTCTCGGAGAACGCCGACTTCGCGCGGGCGGTGATCGACGCGGGCCTGACCTGGGTCGGCCCTTCGCCGAAGGCGATCGCGATGATGGGCTCGAAGCTGGAGGCCAAGGCGCTGCTGGCCGAGGCCGGGGTGCCGATGCTGCCGACCGCCATCGAGCCCGAGGACGTCGACACGTTCCCGGTGCTGGTCAAGGCGTCCGCGGGCGGCGGCGGCCGGGGCATGCGGATCGTGCGCGATCGCGAGTCATTGGCCGAGGCCGTGGCGGCGGCGCGCCGCGAGGCCGCTTCGGCGTTCGGCGACGGGACGGTCTTCTGCGAGCGGTACGTCGAACGCGCCCGCCACATCGAGGTCCAGATCATGGCGGACTCGCACGGCAACGTGGTCCCGCTCGGCGAGCGCGAGTGCTCGATCCAGCGGCGGCATCAGAAGATCGTCGAGGAGACCCCATCGCCGGCGGTCGACGCGGCGCTGCGCGAGCAGCTCTGCCAGGCGGCGATCGCGGCCGCCCGCGCGGTCTCCTACATCGGCGCCGGCACCGTCGAGTTCCTGCTGGCGCCGGGCGGCGAGTTCTTCTTCCTGGAGATGAACACCCGGCTACAGGTCGAGCACCCGGTAACCGAGTGCGTGGTCGGCGTCGACATGGTCCGGCTGCAACTGGTCGTGGCCGAGGGCGGCGCACTGCCGTTCAACGGCCCGCCGCCGCTGCGCGGCCACGCGATCGAGGTCCGCCTGTACGCCGAGGATCCCGCGTACGCATGGATGCCCTCCACCGGCACGCTGCACCGCTTCGACGTCCCCGGGGTCGCGCACGCATTCGGCCCGCTGCCCGCGCCCGGCCTGCGGCTGGACTCCGGCGTCGCCGACGGCTCGGTCATCGGCGTGCACTACGACCCGATGCTCGCGAAGCTGATCGCCTGGGCGCCGACCCGCGCCGAGGCCGCCCGGATGCTCGGCGGGGCCCTCGCGCGGGCGCGCATCCACGGCGTGACGACCAACCGCGACCTGCTCGTGCGGGTGCTGCGGCACTCGGCGTTCCTGTCCGGCGGTACCGACACCGGCTTTCTGGATCGCCACCCCGAGGTGTTCGCGCCCCTGCTCTCCTCGGTCGACGCGGTGCGCCTGTCGTGCCTCGCGGCGGCGCTGTCCGGCGCCGCGCGCCGCGCCAAGACCGCGCTGCTGCCCGGCCTGCCCTCCGGCTGGCGCAACGTGCCCAGCGCGCTACAGACGGTGGTGTACGAGGGGCCGACGGGCACGATCGAGGTCGGCTACCGGCTGGACCGCGCCAACGACCTGGCCGCCTGGGCCGTGCGCCGGATCGATCGGGAGGAACTGGAGAGCGCTGGGCTGCCCGGCGCCGCGCTCGACCCGGCCGGCGCGCTCGACCATCCGCCGGCGGGGATCATCAGCGCGACCGGCGAGCGGGTGGTGCTCGACGTCGGCGGCGTGCGTCTGCAGTTCGTGATCCACGAGGTCGACGGGGTGTCCTTCGTGGACAGCACCGAGGGCTCGGTGACGCTGACGGAGCTGCCGCGGTACCCGCTGCCTGTCGCCGAGCAGCCCGAGGGCTCCCTGGTCGCGCCGCTGCCCGGCGCGGTCGGCCGGGTGCTCGTCGTGCCCGGCCAACGGGTCGTGGCCGGCGACCTGCTGCTGACGGTGGAGGCGATGAAGCTCGAACACCCCGTGCACGCCCCCACCGACGGCGTCATCAGCGACCTGCGGGTCGCGGCCGGCTCGCAGGTCGAGTCCGGCGCACTGCTGGCTGTGCTTACCCCCGCCTAGCACCTCCCTCATGAGGAGAGTTCGTGGACTTCGACTACACCCCTCAACAGCAGGACCTCCGCGACGCGGTCGCCAAGCTCGGCAAGCGCTACGGCCACGAGTACTTCGTGCGCAAGGCGAAGGCCGGTGAGCACTCCGACGAGCTGTGGGAGGAGGCCGCCCGGCTCGGCTACCTCGGCGTCAGCGTGCCCGAGCAGTACGACGGCGGGGGCGGCGGCATCACCGAGCTCGCGATCGTCTGCGAGGAACTGGCCGCGGCCGGCACGCCGCTGCTGCTGCTCGTCGTCTCCCCCGCCATCGCGGCCACCATCGTGGCCAAGCACGGCACGGACGCCCAGCGGCGGGCCATGCTCCCCGGCTTCGCCGCCGGCACGCTGAAGGTCTGCTTCGCCATCACCGAGCCGGACGCCGGTTCCAACTTCCACAAGCTCAGCACCGTGGCCCGGCCGTCCGAGGGCGGCTACTCGCTGACCGGCCGCAAGGTGTACATCTCGGGCGTCGACGAATGCTCGAAGATCATGGTGGTGGCGCGCCTGGAGGACGAGCGCACCGGACGGCTCAAGCCCGCCCTGTTCGTGGTACCGGCCGACGCGCCGGGACTGACCGCGACGAAGCTGGACATGGAGATCGTCAGCCCCGAGAACCAATTCCTGTTGTACCTCGACGACGTGCGCGTCCCGGCCGACGCGCTCATCGGCGAGGATCCCGAGGCGGGCCTGCCGGCGCTCTTCTCCGGCCTCAACCCGGAGCGGATCACGGTGGCCGCGATGGCGTGCGGCACCGCCCGCTACGCCCTCGAGCGCGCCTCCACCTACACCGCGACCCGCGCCGTGTGGGGCCGCCCGATCGGCAGCCACCAGGGTGTGGCGCACCCGCTCGCGCACGCCCACATCCAGGTGGAGCTCGCCCGGCTCATGGTCGCCAAGGCCGCGGCCCTCTACGACGCCGGCCGCGATCTGGAGGCGGGCGTGGCGGCGAACATGGCGAAATACGCCGCCGCCGAGGCGGCCGCGCTCGCCGTCGACACCGCGATCCAGTCCCTGGGCGGCAACGGCATGACCACGGAGTTCGGCGTGGC
Source organism: Dactylosporangium sp. NPDC000555 (assembly GCF_040300025.1). NCBI lineage: Bacteria > Bacillati > Actinomycetota > Actinomycetes > Micromonosporales > Micromonosporaceae > Dactylosporangium > Dactylosporangium sp. NPDC000555. The sequence continues at coordinate 5,428 of NZ_JBEPDB010000023.1, forward strand.
CACCCTGCTCGGCTCGGTCCGGGCCGGCCGGATCGCACCGGTCTCCCGCGAGATGATCCTGAACTTCGTGTCCCAGCACCTCATGGGGCAGGAGAAGTCCTACTGACAGCGCGGCTCAGCGGGACTTGTGCAGTTGCTCGCCGATCAGGGCGACGTCGCCCCTGCCGGCCAGGCAGCGGAACGTGGTCGGGCCGGCCTTCTGGGCACCGAGGCTCGGCAGGAGCACGTCGATCCGCCAGTTCGTGGCGGCGACGTTGACCGACATGAGGGTCGGCAGGCTGCACACCGCGGCCACGGCCGGGTCCTTCTTGTCGGACACGGCGCTGCCGGCGGGCAGGTCGCCGTATGCGAACACCTCCCACGTGTGGCGGCCCGCGCAGTCCACTGGGGACGGCTTCGCGTCGAAGCACTCCGGGGTGTCGGAGCAGCGGGCGCCCGGGCCGGCGACCGGGCCGCACGTGGCCAGGGGCGGGACGGCGATCGACGACTGCGACGCGGTGGGGTCCGGCGTGCGGCCGCCGAGTCCGTAGGCAACGGCGATCCCCGCCAGGACGGCCACCGCTACCAGCCCGCCGATCACGCCCAGCCACATCCCCCGCCGGCTCGCCGCCGGTGACTTGACGGGCGCTACGAACGGATCGGCCGGCGGTGCGATCGGAGCCCCAAACAAGGCGGCATCCCCACGATCGCCGGACAAGCCGGGCGAATCAGACGGTCCGCCAGTCGAAACGCCGAGGAAGATCCCCGGCAAACCGGACGAACCGGAATCCGCCGCCGCGACCGAGGCGCCGCCGGTGCCCCCGAAGGGACCGAAAGGATCGAAAGGACCGGAAAGAGCGGAAAGAGCAGAAGGACCGGAAGCACCGCCGGAGGGCCCAGGCGACGAGGACGAGCCGGAAGGACCAGCGGACGTGGAGGAGCTGGCAGGGGCGCCGACACCGGAGGGTGCGGACGAGGCGCCGAAGCGGGCAGCCAGCGGGTCGGTCGGCGGCTCCTCCAGGCCGGCCTGGTGCGGGACGGTCTGCTCCAGGTCGCGCGGGAACCCGCCCAGGAACGGCGAGTCGAGCAGCCGGTCGCCCCGGGGCGGTGGGGTGGACGGCAGTGGGGGCGCCGCATGCACCGGCTCGACCGGCGGCGAGCCCAGCGGCGGCAGGATCACCTGGGGCGGTGGGGCCATCCGCAGGCCCGTCAGCGCGTCGCGCAGCTGCAGCGCCGTGGGCCGGGCCGCGTCGTCGTTGGACATGCCGGCGCGAAGGATCACCATCAGCTCGTCGGGGCAGCCCGGCAAGTCGGGGATGTGGTCGTTGAACATGTCGACCAGCGACAGCAGGCTGGGCATCTGGTCGGCGCGCCAGCGGGGCGGGCGGCCGCGCATGAGGGCGTAAAGCGTGGCGCACAGCGCATAGACGTCGGCGGCGGGGCCGGGCGTGGCGTGGCGGAACGTCTCGGGCGGCGCGTAGGCCGGGGTGAGCACGTCGAGGGTGATCGACACGTCGCGCCACTCGGCGAGGATGGCCAGGCCGAAGTCGGCCAGGGCGGGCTCGCCGAACCGGCTGAACAGGATGTTGGCCGGCTTGACGTCGCGGTGCAGGACGCCCAGCGAATGCGCGTCGGCGAGCGCGTCGGCGATCTTGAAGCCGACCTCGCGGACCTCGGCGGGGCTCAGCGGCGCGGTGCGCATGCGCTCGGCATAGGAGCCGTCGCAGAGCTCCATGACCAGGTAGGGGTGCCCGTCGCCGGTGACGCCGGCGTCGAACAGGTCGACGACGTGCGGGTGGCTGGACATGCGGCCGGCGGCGCGCGCCTCGCGCAGGAAGCGGCGGCGGTCTCGATCGGTCTCGATCGTGCGGTTCTCGACCTTGACGGCGACGTCGCGGCCGACCGACTCCTGCTCAGCCCGGTAGACGGTGGCATAACCACCGCGGGCCAGCACGGAGAACCCGGTCAGGCCGGGCACCGTGGGGAGTGGAGTCGATGCGGTCACGGCTAAGACGGTACGACAGGGGTCCGACATTTCTTCGTCACACATCGGCCACACCCTGAATCTCAGGACTCGGCGACCACCGGGACAGAGTCGTTCGCGCACTCCGCGTTGGCCTCGAGCGCTTCCTGGAGTACCGCCGCGGCATAATCGCGGCCGCGCACGTCCTCGCCCGGCGCGGACTGCGCCTGCCGGGCCCAGTCGAGGGCCTCGGCGTTGCGCCCGGCCGCGAGCAGCGCCGCGGCGTAGGCGGCCACCGCGTGCCGGCGGGAGAAGATCACCGACGGGCCGGGGCGCTCGGCGGCGACGCAGCCGAGGGTCTCCAGCGCCGTGGGCAGGTCACCCTGGGCGAGGCGGGCCAGCCCGAACAGCACGCGCGGGCCGACCTTGGCCGGCTCGAGCACGTCGTGGGTGTCCACGACCTGCAGCACCGCCCGGGCGTCGGTCTCGGCGGCGACCGGATCGCCCCGGTCGAGGCTGACGAAGCCGCGGATCGTGCGGGACATGCCGAGCAGGAGCGGGTGACCGGTCTTCTCGCCGTACTCGGTGGCGTCGGAGAGCAGGTCGTAGGCGTGCGCCGGCTCGGACAGCTCGCGGGCGACCACGCCGCGGACCACCAGCGCCAGGCCACGGCCCCAGTCGTCGCCGGCGGCGGCGAAATCGCGATACGCCCGCCGGGCCTCGCGGTCGGCCTCGGCCAGGTCGCCGCTCTCGGCCGCGGCGAACGCCTCGACCGCGCGCAGCGTGCCGACCGCCCAGGCGTCGCCGACCTGCTCGCCGAAGGGCAGGAAGGCGTTGGCCAGCCGGCGGGCCTCGCCGAGGCGGCCGGCCAGCAGCCGCACGAACGCCGTCGTGCCGCGCAGCCAGGCGCGCCCGACCGGGTCGCCGATCTCGGCGAAGCGGCGCGCGGCCCGTCCCAGCGCCGCGTCGGCGCCGGCGAAGTCGCCGCGGGTGGTGGTGACCCAGGCCAGGTGCTGCAACGACCACGCCTGGGCACGCCGGTCGCCGGCGGTGACCGCGATCTGGAACGACTCGGCGAACCGGCCGCCGGCCTCGGCCAGGCGCCCCTCCAGGAAGTCGGACATGCCGAGGCGGCGCATGGCGTCGCCGCGCTCGTACGTCAGGTGCGCCGCCGTCGCCGCCTCCAGCGCCTCGGTCAGCGTCCGGTAGCTGCGCCGGTGGTCGCCCATGGCCCGGTAGGCGCGCCCGGCCACGAGCAGGGCGCCGACCCGCACGGCGGCGTCGTCGCCCGCGTTGGCGGTGATCTTCTCGGCGTATCCGAGGGCCTCCGCCGAGCGGCCGAGCTGCAGTAGCGCCCGGGCGTGCACGAGCCGGTCGGCGGTCGGCAGCGCGCCGGCGCCGAGCGCCACGGCGCGGTCGGCGGCCTGCGCGGCCTGCGCCGGCTCGCCGCTGGCCAGCGCGGCCCGGGCGGCCCGGCTCAGCGCCTGGACGCCCAGCGGCGCGGCGGAGCGGGCCAGCGAGTCGGGGCGCAGCCCGACGACGTCGGCGAGCTGTCCGGCGCGCTCGGCGTGCTCGGCGATGAAGGCGTCGGCGGCGCCGACGGTCATGTTGAGCCCGGTGACGTTGCCGGTGCCCCCGCTGGCGAGAAACGCGGTGACGGCGGCCGAGGCCCACCGCGACAGCGCGGCGTGCCGCTCGGCGAGGTCGGCCTTGCCGATGCCGGCGTACGCCGCCTCGCGCAGCAGCGGGGTGGCGAACGCGTAGCCGGCCCGGCCGCGGCGCAGCATGCGGCGTTGCAGCAGCTCCTCTACGGCCCGCTCCAGCTCGACGGCGGCGACGACCGCCGGGCGGGCCGGCTGGCCGGGCGGGTTGAACCGCAGCGCCTCCAGGGCCCGGGCCGGCACGTTGTCGCCGATGACGGCGGCGTCGCGCAGCACCGCGCGGGTGTCGGCCGGTAGCGCGTCGATGCGAGCGGCGAGGACGGCGGCGAGGTCGCGGGAGAGCAGCCGGCCGCCGAGCGAGCCGGGCGTGAGCCGCCAGCCGGCCGGGTCGGTGCCGGTCACGGTGGTGAGCGCGCCGCGCTCCTGCAGCAGCGTGACCAGCTCGGCGAGATAGAACGGGTTGCCCTGTGCGGTGGCCAGCAGCCGGTCCTCGTCGGGCGGGGCCAGCCGGCCGCCGCCGAGGTACGCCGAGAGCAGCCGGGCCGAGTCCGCACCGCGCAGCGGCGGGATGGGTACCACCTCGGCGTCGGCGATGTGGGTCAGCACTCCGACGGAGCGGACCAGCTCGGGCCGGCCGAGCAGCACGATGAGCACCGGGCCGCTGAGCCGCTCGATGGTGGCGCCGAGCGTGTCGAGGGTCTCCGCGGTGGCGTCGTGCAGGTCGTCGACAATCAACACGAGCGGGGTCTCCGCGGCCAGGCCGGACAGCAACTCGGCGACGGCGTTGGGCACGGCGTGCAGGTCGAGCTCGTCGGGCTCGCCGCGCCCGGGCTGGCCCGGCGCCACCGCGCCCAGCCGGCCCAGCCCGGCCGCGGGCGCGACCCAGGCGGTGTCGCCGGGTGCCTCGGTACACCCGATCAGGCTCAGCAGCAGGTCGCTGGCCAGGCGCGGCGGCTCCGGGCGACCCCGGGCGACCCGGGCCAGGCGCTGGGCGAGGCGGCGCAGCCGCTCCTCGACCGCCTCGCGGGTGAACGCGGCGTCGGGCGGCAGGCCGATCGCGGCGCGGACCAGGTCGGCCAGCGGCGCGAGCCGGCGCCGCTCGCCGAACGCCGCGCAGTGCACCGACAGCACGCGGGCGCCGCCGCCGGACGCGAAGCCGGCGCTGGGCGTGTATCCGGCGCCGCCGAGGTAGCCGGCGGCGAACCGCTCGATCTCGCCGGCCAGCCGGGTCTTGCCCAGGCCCGCCTCGCCGGTGAAGACCAGCACGCGCGGTTCCTGCCGGTCGGCGATCTCGGCGAGGCGGCCGGACACGCGGCCCAGCTCGGCCTCGCGCCCGACGAACGGCGCCTCGTCGCCGAGGCCGGAGCGGGTGCCCGGGGCGTCAAGCAGGCCGAGCAGCTCGAACGCGTCGACCGGCTCCCGCTTGCCCTTGAGCCGCAGCGGACGCAGGACGCGCCAGGAGGCCAGGCGGCGGGTGGACGAGGAGGTGCGGTCGCCCGCGTACACGGCGCCGATCGCGGCGGCGTCGGCCAGCCGGGCAGCGGTGTTCACGGTGTCGCCGATGACCGTGTACTCGATGCCGGCCTGCACGCCCGCGACCACCGGCCCGGTGTTGAGCCCGATGCGCAGCCCGAGCGGGGCGCCGCCGCCGCGCTCGTCGTCGAGCACCCGGCGCACCGCACGCTGCATCGACAGGGCGGCGCGCACCGCGCGCTCGGCGTCGTCCTCGTGCGCGACCGGCGCGCCGAACACGGCCATGATGCCGTCGCCGGTGAGCTTGTCGACGTGCCCGCCGAAGGTCTTGACGGCGCCCGCCAACGCGGCTAGAACACGGTCGGTGACGGCACCGACACGCTCGGGATCCAGGTCCTCGGACCAGGCCGTGAAGTCGGACAGGTCACCGAACAGGACGGTGACGATCCGCCGCTCGGCCGCCGGCAGGGTGGCGGCGCCGGGCAGCGCGGAGCCGCAATGGTGGCAGAACCGCGCACCGGGAACGGCCACAGTCCCGCACACCGAACACGTCACGTCGCACTCAACCCATCAACGGGTGGGTGTGATTCCCGTCGCAGGAAATCGAGCTGCGCGCGCACGCTCAACTCGGCCGCGGGCCACAGGCCACGGTCGACGTCGGCGTAGACGCGCGCCACGACCTCGGCGGCGTCGGTCGCGCCCGCGGTGACCGCGGCGCGGACCTGCTCGAGCCGGGCCTCGCGGTGGCTGCGGTAGAAGCGGGCGGCGACGCCAGCGTCGCTCAGCGCGGGCCCGTGGCCGGGCAGCGCGGGCCGGCCGTCGAGCGCCGCGAGCCGGGCCAGGCTGTCCAGGTAGTCGCCGAGGTTCCCGTCGGGCCAGGCCACCACCGTCGTGCCCCGCCCGAGGATCGTGTCGCCGGTCAGCACGATCTCCTCGCCGCCGTACCGCACGACGAAGCAGACCGAGTCCATGGTGTGCCCGGGCGTCGGCAGCGGCTCGACCGTGACCCCGTCGGCGTCGAGGCCGTCGAGCACGGGCGGGTGGTACACGGGGGCGCCGGTGAGCTCGGCCAGTCGCGATACACCCTCGGTATGGTCAATGTGACCGTGGGTGAGAACGATGGCCGCGACGGGCGCGTGCGCGGCGACCGCGCGCAGGTGCCCCTCGTCGAGGGGCCCGGGGTCGACCACGATGCTGCCGCCACCCGGGGCGCGCAGCAGCCACGTGTTGGTGCCGTCGAGCGTCATCGGCCCCGGATTGGGCGCACGGACCAGCGTCACCCAGTCGGGCAACGCTTCGAGTACCTCGGCCGCGGGGATGGTGACGTGGCTTACCACGAGGGAATCCTACGGCGGAGCCGTTCGGCCGACACGTCCCCCGACCGGCCATTGGAACACCCGTTCCGGATGTTCGGCGAGTCGTACATGTCCGCCACACCGGGACGGACATGTACGACATTTCGGTTATATCCGCTTAGCGCCGCTCAGGCGATCTCCAGGATCGCCTCGACCTCGACGGGCGCGTTCAGCGGCAGCGACGAGACGCCCACCGCGCTGCGCGCATGCCGGCCCGCGTCGCCGAAGACCTCACCGAACAGCTCGCTCGCGCCGTTGACGACCGCGGGCTGGCCGGTGAAGCCGGGCGCCGACGCGACAAACCCGACGATCTTCACGACCCTCACCACCCGGCCCAGGCCGACGAGCGCCTCAACGGCCGCGAGCACGTTGATGCCGGACTGCCGCGCGAGCTCCTTGGCCCGCTCCGGCGAGACGTCCGCGCCCACGAGCCCGGTGGCCGGCAGCGCGCCGTCGACCATCGGCAGCTGGCCGGAGACGTACACGTGGTTGCCCGTCAGCACCGCCGGCACGTAGGCGGCCACCGGCGGTACCACGGGCGGAATGGCGACCCCGAGCTCGGCGAGCCGGGCGTGGACGTCGCCCATCTCAGCCGGCCTTCGGGCGCTTGAAGTAGGCGACCAGGTTCTCCGGGTTGGGGCCCGGGACGACCGTCACCAGCTCCCAGCCCTCCTCGCCGAAGTTGTCGAGAATCATCTTGGTGTTGTGGACCAGCAGCGGTGCGGTTAGGTACTCCCATTTCTGCATGTGGGGACAGTAACGCCGGACGAGACCGGCCCGTCGGGCACAGGCCGATATCGCGGACCCCCATGGCTCGTCTCCTGCCGCTACTGTGAGGGCCGCCGTCGCGTGTCGCACAGAGGTGGGAAAGATGACGCAACCGCCCCAGTACCCGGGCCAGCCGGAGTACCAAGGCCAGCCGGGCCAGCCGGGGCAGGGCTGGCCGCCACCACCGCCGGTCCAGGACCCGTTCGCGGCGCCGCCGGTGCCGGACCCCTATGCGGCCCCGCCGACCTCGGCGCCCCCGACGTCCGGTCAGCCGTATGCGGTGCCCTACGCGCCGCCGACCGGGCAGATGCCGGCGGCCGGGGCCTTCGGGCAGCCGGCCGGGCAGTTCCCACCGCCCACCGGGCAGTTCCCGGCCGGGCCCATGCCCGCCGGAGCCCCGCCTACCGGCCCGATCCCCCAGCCGGGGATGGCACCGCCGTTCTCCGGGCCGCCGGCGATGGGCTATCCGGGCTACCCGCAGCAGGTCCCGGTCAAGAAGAAGCGCGGGCTGATGATCACGCTGATCGTCCTCGGCGTGGTGCTGGTGCTCTGCGGCGGTGGCGGCGCGGCCGCGTATTTCGTGGTGCAGAACAACCAGGGCACCGGCGCGCCGAGCCCGGTCGAGGCCGTCAACGGCTTCCTCACCGCGGTGTACAAGAACAAGAACAGCACGGAGGCGCTGAAGTACGTGTGTGCCTCGTCGCGGAACAAGGACAAGCTCGCCGCGCGGGTCGACGAGATCCGCCGGTTCGACGCGTCGCTGAGCAGCCCGGCCTACACCTGGCCCGCGCCGACCGTGGAGAAGCAGGACAAGGACATCGCCACGCTGATCGTGCCGGTCAAGGTGTCGACCAGCGACGAGAAGGTCTCCGAGATGAAGTACAAGTACATCGCCACCCAGAGCAAGGGGTGGTGGGTGTGCGAGATCACCGCGGCGTGATCGTTCCCCCGACCAGGTAGCGTCGAGGACGTGACGACGCGCGACTTCCCGGACGGGCGGGGCGGCTACGGCTGGCCCGCCCGTCTGCATGTGGTCACCGGCAAAGGCGGCACCGGCAAGACGACGGTCGCCGCCGCCCTGGCCCTCGCCCTGGCCCGCGACGGCAAGCGGACCCTGCTCATCGAGGTCGAGGCGCGGCAGGGCATCGCCCAGTTGTTCGACCGCGACCCGCTGCCCTACCAGGAGCTGCGCATCGCCACGGCCAGGGGCGGTGGGGAGATGCGGGCGCTGGCGGTGGACGTCGAAGAGGCGCTGCTGGAGTACCTCGAGATGTTCTACCGGCTGGGCGTGGCCGGCCGGGCGCTGCGCAAGGTCGGCGCGGTGGACTTCGCCACCACGATCGCCCCGGGCCTGCGCGACGTCCTGCTCACCGGCAAGATCAAGGAGGCGGTCACCCGGACCGCCGACGGCCGGCGCGTCTACGACGCCGTGGTGCTGGACGCGCCCCCGACCGGGCGGATCGGCCGGTTCCTCAACGTGACGGCCGAGACGGCCCGGCTGGCCAAGATCGGCCCGATCAAGACGCAGAGCGAGGGCGTCGCGGCCATCCTGCGCTCGCCGATGACCGCCGTGCATGTGGTCACCCTCCTGGAGGAGATGCCGGTCCAGGAGACCGCGGACGCGATCGACGAGCTCACGCGGCTGGGCATCCCCATCGGTACCGTCATCGTGAACGCCACCCGTCCCCCGGTCCTGGCGGGCGTCAAGCTCACCCAGGCCGACCTGCGGCGCGGGCTCGCCGCGGCCGGCGTGACGGCCGACAAGGATCTCCTGGGCGGGCTGGTCGGCGAGGCGCGGGCGTACCAGACGCGGGTGGCCGCGGAGGCGTCGCTACGCGCCGAGTTGCAGGGCCTCGGCCGGCCGCTGGTCGAGCTGCCGGTTGTCCCCGAGGGCGTGACGGTGGACGTGCTCGAGTCGCTCGGTGATCTGCTCCTCACGTCTGCTTGAGGAGGCCCCCAGCGGATACGCTCGCATTGTGCCTCCCACTGCCGAGCCGCGGTCGCCTCAGCTGGATCTTGATGCGGTCCTCGCCGATCGGGCGATCCGCATCGTGGTCTGCTGCGGCTCGGGCGGTGTCGGGAAGACGACAACGGCCGCGGCGCTGGCGCTGCGGGCGGCGGAGGAGCACGGCCGGCGCACGGTGGTGCTGACCATCGATCCGGCCCGGCGGCTGGCCCAGGCGCTCGGCCTGACCGAGCTGGACAACACGCCCCGGCAGGTCAAGGGCCTGCAGCCGGACTCGGCCGAGCTGCAGGCGATGATGCTCGACATGAAGCGGACCTTCGACGAGGTCGTGCTCGCGCACACCGACCCGAAGAAGGCCGAGGAGATCTTCGCCAACCCGTTCTACCAGGCCATGAGCTCGACGTTCTCGGGCACGCAGGAATACATGGCCATGGAGAAGCTCGGCCAGCTGCGCGCCCGCGACGAGTGGGACCTGATCGTGGTGGACACCCCGCCGTCGCGCTCGGCGCTGGACTTCCTCGACGCGCCCGCCCGGCTGTCGCGGTTCCTCGACGGCAAGATGCTGCGCCTGCTGCTGGCACCGGCCCGCGCCGGCGGCCGCAGCGTGTTCAACCTGGTCTCGGCCTCGTTCGGGCTGTTCAGCCGCACGGTGACGAAGATTCTGGGCGCGCAGCTGCTGACCGACCTCTCGGGCTTCGTCGGCGCGCTGGACTCGATGTTCGGCGGTTTCCGCGAGCGGGCCGAGCAGACGTACCGCGTGCTGCAGGCGCCCGAGACGGCGTTCCTGGTCGTCGCGGCGCCCGAGCCGGACGCGGTGCGCGAGGCGGTGTACTTCGCGGGGCGGCTCGCCGCCGACCGGATGCCCCTGGCCGGCCTGGTGCTCAACCGGGTGGTGCCGGTTGCCGCGCCGCAGCTCTCCGCCGGCGACGCGCGCGCGGCCGCGGCCCGCCTCGACGGGATCGACGGGCACTCGGCCACGGCCGACGTGTTGCGCGTGCACGCGGAACTGGCCGATCAGCACGACCGGCAGACGGCGGTCTCCGGCCGGTTCCTGCGCGCGCATCCGGGCGTGCCGGTCGTCCGGGTTCCGGCGCAGCCCGCCGACGTCCATGACCTCGACGGGCTGCGCGCGATCGGATCAACCTTCGCGTAGAGCGTTTGGCGTTTTGTATCGGCTCAGCCGGTCGGAACCAGCTCTTTGGTGTCCTTCTCGTCGCGGTCGATGGCCGCTTCGAACATCTTGCGCCAGCTGGACACCTGCGGGTGACGGCGCAGCAACGCACGGCGCTCGCGCTCGGTCATACCGCCCCAGACCCCGAACTCGATCCGGTTGTCGAGGGCGTCCGCCAGGCACTCGTACCGCACAGGGCAGCTGCGGCAGATCCGCTTCGCCACGTTTTGCTCGGCGCCCTGAACGAACAAGGCATCCGGGTCGCCATTGCGACACGCGGCGATGCTGGGCCAGTCGACGACCATGCTCATATTTCCTCTTCCCCCCTTGGACTCCCCCCGGGTCCATCCGCCGCTCTTGCCCCGGCGAAAAGCGCCCAAACCACGTCCCCCCATGGCATTCGGGTGCAGTTCGCCGGATCGCCCGGCGTGACAGGAGGGTCCCCGGCCACGGGAACCCCGAGAGGAGCTTTCCGGAACATCATGCTCTGTAGTCGTCCAGTTACGCAACGTTGTCGCACCAGGTTAACCGCCCATTAGCGATCCCCCAAAGGGCCGATGGGCGCTACCGCCTCGTCACTCCCGGGTGCGATTTGCCCAAAATCCCGGCGCCCCCGCATCGCTTGACGCAGAATCAGAAACGGGTCAACCTCACACTCGGTGTCACGCGTCTAGGACAACGAGGGCGCGTCCGTCTGGACGCGGCCTCGTAACGTCGTCCCGTAGTCTGAGGCGGTGACCTGGATGCGCAAACGCGAGCACGGCCTGCTGCCCAACGCGGCTTCTTTATTGCTGTGTGGGCTCTTGGCAGGGCTGGTGGTCGCTGCGGCCGCGTTCCCTGCTGTCGCAATGTCGGGCCTGGCCGCCAAGGCCGGTGCCGACACGTTCGAAAACCTTCCCACCGATATCGACGTGCTGCCCTCGCCGCAGATCAGCTACATCTTCGCGTCGGATCGTCAAACCGTCCTCGCGATGATGTACGACGAGAACCGGCGCGACGTGAAGATCGACGATGTCGCCGAGGTCATGTGGAGGGCGATCGTCGCGGCCGAGGACAACCGATTCTTCGAGCACCGCGGCGTCGACGTGAAGGGCGTGGCCCGCGCGTTCGTGGCCAACCAGAACGCCGGCGGCCAGACCGCGCAGGGCGCCTCGACCCTGACGATGCAGTATGTGCGCCAGGCCATCTCCTACTCGGCCAAGACGCCGCAGGAGGTGGTGGACGCCACCGACAAGACGCCGACGCGCAAGCTGCGCGAGATGAAATACGCGATCGACCTCGAGAAGAAGCTCTCCAAGCGGGACATCCTCGAGCGGTACCTCAACATCGCCGCGTTCGGTCACGGCGCCTACGGCATCTTCGCGGCGTCGCACGTGTACTTCGAGAAGGACCCCAAGGATCTGACGCTGCCCGAGGCGGCGCTGATCGCCGGCCTGGTGAAGGCCCCCGGCACCAACGACCCGGCGACCGCCAAGGGCTTGCAGCCCGCGCTCGACCGGCAGAAGTACGTGCTCAACCAGATGGTGTCGATGGGGTACATCGACCGGGCCGCCGCCGACGCGGCCGGCAAGGAGAAGCTGAACATCGTCGGCAAGCGCACGCCCGAGGGCTGCGAGTCGGTGCAGCGCCCGGAGCTCGGCGCCGGCTTCTACTGCGACTACCTGCGCCGCTGGTGGCTGGATCAGAAGGTCTTCGGCGAGGACACGTACCAGCGCGCCAACCGGCTGCGGTCCGGCGGCTACACGGTCATCTCGTCCCTGGACATCCAGACGCAGACGGCGGCGTTCAAGTACGCCCAGGAACAGCCGTACGTGTCCAAGGACCAGCAGGTCAAGATGGGCCAGTCCAACGCGCTGATGCTCGCCGCCGTGCAGCCGGGCACCGGCCGGGTCACCGCCCTGGCGACCAACCGCATCTTCAGCAACGACCAGTCGCAGAACGGGGGGAACACCAACCCCGCCAAGAAGGGCCAGAAGGGCAACTGGCCGCGCACCACGGTCCCGATCATCACCGGCGACACGGACATCCCTGGCTACCAGGCCGGATCGGCGTTCAAGATTTTCACCTCGGTCGCGGCGCTCGAGGCGGGGTACCCGCTGGCGACAACGATCAACACCGAGAAGCAGTTCGTCTCGAACTTCGCCGGCACGCCGGGTGCCCCGTCCACCTGTAACAGCAACCGCTACTGCCCGAAGAACGCCGGCGGCCAGTCCGGCCCGTACAACATGTGGACCGGCTTCGGCAGCTCGATCAACACGTACTTCGTGCCGCTGGAGCAGATGGTCGGCGTCGACCGTGTCGTCGACGTGGCCAAGCGGCTGGGCATCCAGTTCAATGCGCCGAACGACGCCAATTTGGCGGCCGACCCGAAGGGCTGGGGCGCCTTCACGCTGGGCGTCAGCGCGACGACCCCGCTGCAGCTGGGCAACGCCTACGCCACGCTCGCGGCGGACGGCCTGTACTGCGAGCCGACCCCGATCCTCGAGGTCAAGGACAACAGCGGCAAGAAGGTCGACGGGCTCGACCCGAAGTGCAAGCAGAACGTCGACCCCGAGGTCGCCCGCGCGGCCGTGGACATGGCCCGCTGCCCGGTCGGCGACCAGTCCGCGACCGGCAAGTGCTCCGGCGCGACCGCCCAGTACTCCCGCGGCTTCGTGAAGCGGCCGATCGCCGGCAAGACCGGCACGACCGACTCGGAGAAGAGCGCGACCTTCACCGTCATGACCAAGCAGCTCGCGGTCTCTGGGTTCCTCACCGACCCGGACTGGCCCGAGACGAGCAAGGACATGAAGCACCCGCCGGTCAACTACGCCGCGCTGGCGACACTGCGCGACGGCCTCGAGGGCCAGCCGGTCGTGCAGTTCACGCCGCCGACGAAGGACAAGGCGCAGGGCAAGCTGGTCGACATCCCGTCGGTCAAGTGCCTCCCCGTGGACCAGGCGCGCTCGAAGGTCAAGAACGCGGGCTTCATCGTCTCGGTCGCCAGCCAACAGGTCGCGTCGCAGTGCCCGGCAGGCACGGTCGACCGCACCGAGCCGGCCGGCTCCACGGTCAAGGGCGGCCCGGTCTCGCTGGTCGTCAGCAAGGGCCAGGGGGCACAGGCGCCGCCGTACGTGGGCAACAACGGCCGCCCGAACGGCGACGTCCCGCGGAACAACCGAGGCGGCACCGACCCGAACTGCCCGATCCCGTGGATCTGCTGATCGCCTGAACATTCGAAACGGCGGGTGTCCCCCTCGGGGCACCCGCCGTTTTGTCGTGTCGGATATCGGTCTGTCGTGCGTCAGCCCGCGGTGAGCTGCGCCCTCACGACGGCGGCGACCCGGCCGCCCTCGGCGCGACCCGCGACGGCGGCCTGGGCGGCCTTCATCGCCGGGCCCATGCTCGCCGGGCCGCTGAACCCCGCGGCGGCCAGGGCGTCGCGCACGATGCCGGCGAGCTCGTCGTCGGACAGCTGCTTGGGCAGGTATCCGGCGATGACCTCCTCCTCCGCGCGCTCCTTCGCCGCCTGGGCCTCGCGGCCCGCGCCGGCGAACGCCTCGGCGGCCTCGCGCCGCTTCTTGGCCTCCTTGGTGAGCACCGACAGGACCTCGTCGTCGGAGAGTTCACGTGCGGACTTCCCGGCGACCTCCGCGTTGCGCACCGCGGCGATCGCCATCCGCAGGGTCGACGTCACCAGCTCGTCACGAGCCTTCATGGCGTCGCGCAGGTCGGACTCCAGGCGTACCTTCAACATGAGAAAAGTCTATCCGTCCGATCTTGCTCATATTCCGTTGCAAAAGCGCCGGTAGGCTGAGCAGATGCGCTCGAAGACCGTACTGCGACTCGCGGCCGGCACCGTAGCCGCCGGCGCCGCCACCCTTGCCTACGCCTCGCTCGTCGAGCGCAACATGTTCACGCTGCGCCGGTTCGACGTCCCGGTGCTGGCCCCCGACGCCGAGCCGCTGCGGATCCTGCACATCAGCGACCTGCACATGACGCCGGGCCAGCACCGCAAGCAGCGCTGGGTGGCCGAGCTCGCCGGCACCGACCCTGACCTGGTCGTGGTGACCGGCGACAACATGGCCCACGTGGACGCCGTCCCCGCCGTGGTCCGCGCGCTCACCCCGCTGCTGGACCGCCCGGGCGCCTTCGTCTTCGGCTCCAACGACTACCGCGGCCCGGTGTTCAAGAACCCGCTGGGCTACTTCAACAAGAGCAGGCCGTACGTGCAGGGCGCGGCGCTCCCCGTCGAGGAGCTGCGCGATCTGCTCACCGGCTCCGGCTGGGCCGACCTCAACAACGCCCGCACCACGATCAAGGCGGGCGGCCGCACGATCGAGCTCATCGGTGTCGACGATCCGCACATCAACCGCGACGACTACGACGCGGTCGCCGGCCCGGCCGCGGCCGACGCGGACGTGCGCATCGGCCTGGCCCACTCCCCCGAGCCGCGCATCCTCGACCGCATGTCCGACGACGGCTTCGACCTGCTGCTGGCCGGCCACACGCACGGCGGCCAGGTGGCGGTGCCGTTCTACGGCGCCCTCGTCACCAACTGCGGCCTCGACCGGAGCATGGCCAAGGGCCTGCACCGCTGGCCCTATTCCGAGTCGTACCTGCACGTGTCGGCGGGCCTGGGCACCCACCCGACGGCGCCGATCCGCTTCGCGTGCCCGCCGGAGGCGTCCATCCTGACGCTCGTCCCGCGATGACCGCCCAAGCCCAGGTCCAACCCCGGGCCCAGCTGCCGGCCGCGGCGGCGAGCAGGTGGGCGCGCCGGGCCGCCTACGCGGGCATCGCGGGCGCGGCCGGCCTAGCGGTGCTGCTGCCCACCGGCACCGCCGGCGCCGGCTGGTTGCTGGCCGGCCAGGTGCTCAACGTCAACGGCAACCGGGTGTATCCCGTCCGCGTCCGAGCCTTCGCCGGCAACCGCATCACGCTGACGAGGACCCCGGACACGGCCCGGTCCATCCCGCTGTCGTTCGTCTGGGCCGGCGGCCACGCCCGCCTCGGCGACGTGATCGCCGCCGATCGCGCGACGGTCACCCGCGAGATCGAGGCCGTCACGCGCGGCTCGCTGTCGGCGGGCGTCCGGGGGTACACCTCGGGTTATGTCTTCGAGGGCGACCCGCATAGCGCCCGGGGCCTGCCGTTCGACGACGTCGTCGTCCAGGGTGAGCTCGGGGCGCTGCCCGCGTGGCTGGTCCCGCCCCCCGCCGGTCCGGCCGACGACACGTGGATCATCGCCGTGCACGGCCGCGGCGCCCCGCGCGGCGAGGCCCTGCGCGCCCTGCCTACCTTGGCCGCGTCCGGCCACCGCACCCTGGTCGTGTCGTACCGCAACGACCCCGACGCGCCCCCGTCCCCCGACCGTCGCTTCCACCTCGGCCACACGGAGTGGCGCGACGTCCTGTCGGCGATCGACTACGCACGGTCGGCGGGCGCCCGCGACGTCATCCTGATGGGCTGGTCCATGGGCGGCGCCGCCATCCTCAACCTGCTCCGCCACTGGCACCACGACGGCTTCCTGCGCGGCGTCGTGTTGGACTGCCCGGTGGTCGACTGGAACGCGACGCTGCGCATGAACGCCCGCCAGCTCAACGTGCCGCCGGCATGGACGTGGACGGCGCTGAGACTGATCCAGCGACGCCTCGACGTGCGGGCCGCGGACCTGGACTACCGCCCGCTGGCCGACCGCCTGGACGTGCCGACGCTGGTGTACGTGGACCACGACGACCGCACGGTGGCCCCCTGGCCGACGGTCGAGTTCGCGAACGCCGCCGCCGAGCACGTAACCTTGGTCGAGACGCGTGAGGCCGGTCACTGCCGCGGCTGGAACCTGAACCCCGAGGCATACGAGCACCGCTTGTCCACGTTCCTGAAATCCGTGTAATCCCAGCTCACCCACCCAACAGCCAACACGGGGGATACCGAGTTTGCGGCGGCGCGGGTGTGGGCTACGATTACTCGGCACGCTCGGGGTATAGCGCAGCTTGGTAGCGCGCTTCGTTCGGGACGAAGAGGCCGTCGGTTCAAATCCGGCTACCCCGACTTCGTGAAACACCAGGCCAGGGCCGGTTTCCTCATCGCGAGGGACCGGCCCTGAGTCGTCTCCCAGGCCCGTTTGGGAGAAATTTGGGAGAAGATCTTGCTCGGATCAGATCGTCGAGAATCCGCACCGGCAAGCTGGGCCGGATCTCCCGCCGAGCGTCCAGCGCCGCCGTCCAGAGATCCGTCAGGCTGGCCCTGAGCCGCTCCCGCATCTCCGGGGTTGTGTGGGAGTACCTTGCCTGCACCGAACCATCCAGATGGCCAAGCTGACGATGAAATCGGCCGACCGTCGCATGGGGTTGCCGAATCTGGCTGTACTAGGTCAAGGCGCCTTCGGCGCAGCCCGCACGCGGTCAGCCAGCTCGGCGGGCCCGCGCGCGGACCAGTCCGCAGCGGCTGTAGATATAAGGCCCGGTCGGCTTCTGGTCGTCGGCGGTTCCGCAGCTCTTGGACCCCGGTCCGCCGGGCTACAGACCGCCGCTCCCGCGGACACCGGTCGCTGCGCTCCCTGCCAGCTGATCCGGTAGTCACGCTCCTCGCCTCCGGCGGGGCCTCCAGCCGGGGCCTCAGGGTTCCGGTGGGCGCCCCTCCGCACCCCGCCGTCCAGGCAAAGCCGACAGGCCGGCGGCGGGGGCCGCCAAGCGTGATCGCGGACGTCGCAGTCCGTACTCACGAGGGCAGCCCCCCGAGCCACGCCGGCCGGGACGGGCGATGGTCGGCTGGGCACCGTTGACGGCGCTCCCCGTCGAGATACGCCTACAGCGGTCGAAGAGCGGTACCGCTATGGGCAGAGGTGTGTCAGCTCGTCCCCGCACTCCTCGAACTGGTCGTCGATCGTCAGGCTGGCGGGGTGGAAGGACGTGCGGTGGACGGCACCGTCGTTGGTGTACACCTCGATGGTGCTGTCGCCGGGGAGTTCGATCCGGACGATTTCAAGCTGTTCGCTTCTGGACTTGTGCACGGTGTAGCCGACGACGGCCAAGGGGTGTGGCGCCTCCCGGCTGAGCCATCCGGCACGCGACCGTAGCTGGAACTCCTCGTAGTAGCTGTCGGAGTCGCAATAGCAGCTGTAGGTGATCCTGAGGACGGCCCAGCGTCCGTCGGGTGAGCTGCTGGCGGTGACAATCGACTCCGGCTTGTACCCATCGTCGCGAAGCAAGTCCTCCACGTACCCGATGCAACATACTGGCACGACCAGCCCCAGCAGGACCGCCGCCGGCACCGTCCGGCGCCAGCCGGGTGGCGCGGTCAGCAGGACCGCCAACGCCAGCAGCACGGGCGCAGCGAGCGCCACCGCGATGGTCGGTTCGAGCGCGGCCAGTGGCCTGAGCGAAAGGTACCGGCGCGGATTCCAGTGGGCGTACACCACGACCGCTATCGCCAGCATGGTTATCGCGACACAGGAGCACGCAAGCCAGCGCTGCAGGCGTGGAGGTGATCCAGTCGGCACCGGCACATGTTCCTCCCCGCATTCGCCCGTTTCAACCCCGGCCGCTCCCATGCGAGGTCGGGCTCAAGCACGCAGCCCTCGAACCGCAGAGCCACGATCGTGATCTACGCTCGAATGCCGACAACTCAAGACGTCTGGACATGCCGCCGTTGGTACGCGGCGATCGGCGGGCGTTCGTCACCGTGGGTAACAAGCCGGGCGGGATTGGGACTTCCGATCCTGCCGAGCCGCCGACTGAAGAGCGCCGGGGTGGCACATTCCGCCTCAGGGACAAACCTCTCGAACACTGCTCTCGCCGACCGGACGAGGAGCATGCACCCAGACCACCAACACCATGATCGGATGCGCGGACATGCCGCCGTCAGTGCGCAGCTTGTGGTACATCGGCACAAGGAGTGCTATCGCGGAGAGTGGCTGGTGCGCGGTCGATCAAGCGTCCCGCCCGCGGCGGCGCAGCCAGCACTGTGAACAGGGCGTGGCCAACGACGCCCGGCCCAGGGGCCGGAGGGCGCCGGTGCGATTCGGGGGCCGGTGCTCCGGGTCGGGGTGCGGCGGAGTCTGCTGGTCACCGGCCTGGGGATCGCAGGCGCCCGGCGCGGGTCTTCGCGAGGTTGCGGACCCGCTTCGTGCGGCCGGCCTCGCCCAGCACCGCCAGTACCGCGGCTGAGTCGGCCTCCTCGACCACTTTGCGCTGGAGCCAGTTCGACGCGGCCGCCACCGCCTCGCGATCCACCGGTTCGCCGGACTGCAGCTCCTTGAACAGGACCCACTCCTGCACGCGCCGCGCGATGAACCCGTCGGCGCCCACCGCGTCCACCAGCGGATCCGCCCACGCGGCGAACGACGCCGCCGAGGCCAGCCCGTCGGCCCGGGTGTCCACAAGAGACATCAGCACCGACTCCGCCATGAGCCGGTCAGGCTCGGCGAGCAGAGCTGCGAGCAGCGCCGGGTCGTCATCGGGCCCACTCTCCCGCACGGCGGTGCTGAGCTGGTGGAATCGGGCGTGCCCGTCGGCCGGATCGTCGTTGGAGGTCACCCGGCGAGCGTACCGGCGCGTGCACGCTGCCCCGCCGCCGCCGGGGCCCGGACGGGCCAGTCCGGCGTGCCCAGGGTTGTGAGCACGGCGCGGTTGGCGTCCTGGCGCATGGAGAACGAGCCGAAGCGGGGGGTAGCTCACCTACACCACGTGAACGGGTTGACGGTGATGACCACCGACGTCAGCCTCAGCCGGCGGGTACATAGAACACAGCAACATCTTGGTTGCCTGACGCCAGGGCAACCCCGCTTTCCGGCGTGGGTGCAGCGCGATCGCCTGCGCCGCGGAGCGATGGTTCAGCGGCGTAGCGGTCAGCGTTCGGACGCACCGTGGTCACGAAGCCGGGCCCATCGCCGACGATCCGGGATGAGCAGACCGGCCAGTACCGCCACGGCACCTCCGGCCAGGCAGGGCCCGACCGGCAGATCAACGAGCCGAGCGCCGCCGTAACCGACTCCCGCGCCAGCCAGACACAGCACCGCGACCGCCGACCAGCCGACCAGGTTCAGTTGCACACTGCGGAACAGCTGGACATGACGCCGGAACCGGCGCCACGGCGTCACAGGCCGGTATTCGGCGTATCGACGTTCCACGACATCTCCGCTGTGCCCCGTCAAGGCAGTCGACCGGACTGGCCTGAGCTCAGCACCATCCTGTCATGCCGCAGGTCTCGCGGGCGCTGACACGTAGGCGCCCCACCCGGGACGTGTTGCGATCTTGCGGCATCATCGGACCCATGCTGATTGAACACGATGGATCAAAGAGTTCGGCGTTCGGCGGCTGGGTCAGCAACGCCGATCTTGGACACCTCCCCGCATCTATCCAGCAGCGACACACGCCCGAATCTTCAAGGCATCAATCATCTAGTCGGTGATGCCTGCGCACCTGTGGCGGCGCACTCACATGCCGAGATCGACACCGGTGGTCCATGGGGACAACGGTTGCTGGTTCCCACCTTGCGGAGCATTCTGCGGAAATTCCGCCCGGCCGTGCGCGGCATTGTCGAAATACGGCCGCGATACACTGGTGGCCCGCGTATTTCCGCCAATCATTCGATGCGTTGCCGGGCCGGCGGGCCGGCGCAGCTGTGGCGTGGATGCGCGACGACGCTTCGGGACGGGACCGGGCCGTCCGGCGCCGTCCACCTGGCGGGGTGCGGGATCGCAGTCGCTTGCCGCGGTGCTGCTCGCGGGACGTTGTGCCTGGTCAGGCGGCGTGACCGGCGGCGGCGAGGGCGGCACTGGCCCCTGCGCCGATCCGTCCCGCTGGTCGCTGACCGCCGGCGGGGTGTCGCTGCGGAGACGGCGGAGTTTCTCGGCGTGACGTCTGGCCAGGCCCCATTCCCGATGCCGTGCGTGCTCACGGCGGAACTGCTCCTTCGCCGGAGAATAACGACGTGACCTGGTTGGGTCACGCATGGCAGCCAACTCCGCCCTTGAAAATAATCCCAGCTGCCCCATGCATATGATTATCCCGGAACCCGACCGAAACCACCGCCCCGAACGGCAGTCCATAATGTCAAATGGTGCACGCTCATGCCGGTCGCGGCCGGGTAAGAAGCGGTATCGACCTCGGGCGGGAAGAGCGATACCTCCGACGCGGGAGTGCTGGCCGGCATGGTCCGGGTGATGCGGGAGCAGTTACGGGTCGTGGTCGGCGACAGCGTGCAGGCCGTCGCGGTGAAGGTCCTGGCCCGGGCGCATCAGACCCTGATCTGGGAACGGCCCGGCAGGTCTTGCGGATGCGCTCGATGCTGCGGGAGTACTTCCCAGCCGCGCTCGCGGCGTTCGAGGATCTCGACGCACCGGAGCTGCTGAACACGGCTACGGACCCGGCCTCCGCAGCCCAGTTGAGCCTGGAAGACATCAGCGCCGAGCTGCGCCGGGCCCGCCGGCGCGGCGTCGAGGCGGAGGCCGCAGCGATCCAGGCAGCGTTACGCACCCCGCAGCTGACCCAGCCCGCATCAATCACCGCCGCCTACACCGTCGGGGTCCGCGCTCAGATCGCGTTGCTGACCACGCTCAACACCCAGACCAGCACCCGGAGGCTGAGATCTGCCGCAGCCAGCCCGGCCTCGGCGTGGTCCTGACCGCCGGGTGCTTGCCGAGTAGCGGTAGCGGCGCTGCGCAAAATCTGCACCGTGTCATCAACGACCCGGTACGCCAGGCGGTGTTCCTGATCGATGCGCCGTGACCAGAACCCGGACCAGTTGCCACGGAGTGCTCAGGCTTGCCGATGCCTGGTGGCCGTTGCGGTGGATGTCCTCGATCAGCGCGTTCACGCGCCTGAGCATGTGGCGGTCCTGCTGCCATCAGGTCGTGCACCTCGCCACCGGTATGCAGTTCCTCGATGGCCTCGTTCAGCCGGGCGGGCGCTGGCGGGGCTGGCCATCAGGTACGCCGTCCCCTTGAGCGACTCGTACTCACTCAGGCAGCGACCGGCCCTGAGGCAGCAGTCAGCTGCGGTGCTTCTGGTAATGGCGTGCTACGCGGGCACGGTTGCCGCATGCACTCGGGGAACACCACCTGCGCTTCGGGTGCGCGGGCAGGAACAGCAGGCGGCAGCGCGCGCCTTCACAGGTGCGTACGCGCGTGATCGCCGGGTCGCTGAGCAGCTCCGCAGCGGCGTGCGCCAGCTCGGCGCACAGGTCATGGCGCGGGTCGCCGCTGCGCGCGACAGTGATGGTCACGGCCGTGCCGCTCCAACTCATCCGGAGGTACGCCGGCGCGGCGTGTAGCGCGGCGTTGAGTGCCGCCAGCGCCTGTGGCGGCGGAGCCGCGCCTTGCCGGACCCGCTCGACGCACTCGGCGATGTGTGAGCGCAGCTGCCGCAGCGCAACAAGATCCAGATCGCCGGCGCGTGCATCGGTGAGCCGGCCCAGGGCATGCTGCGCGTCCAACCAGGTGGCTGCCGTTTTCGGCGAGGTGAGCAGGTCGAGGACTTCGCCGTCCGGCCCGTTCGCGAGCGTGTTGACCAGATCCAAGGCAAGCGGCTCGCCGGCGAGCGGGATCGTCATCTCCCTCACACACCTAATCGTACTCCAGACACTTGACGCATTAGTTCGCGAGGTCGCAGGATCTAATGCATCATCACCCGAAAAAGGGATTAGACCTTGACCACTCTCGCGACATGCGGCTCGCCCTGCGACACCTGGAGCGGGGTCACGGGCATCGTGGTCCAAAATGCCAACGCGTACGTCGATGGCCTGTCGGAACCGGCCCGCCACATGATCGCCAACCGGCCGGGCGTTCCCGGCGCCGAGGACCGCGTGCGTGAGATTCCCACTCTGCCGGTCACCCGTGGCCAGTACGAGGGCGGCACTGCGGACACGACGCCGGTCGACCCCTCCGGGTGGACCCTCGACCAGCACTTCGACACCGGCCACCTCGCACTGGAGGAGAACTTGCCCGAGATCGTGCCGCTCATCGACGGCTTCCCGCGCGCACTGCACCGCAAGATCGCCGTGATCGGCGCGGGCGGCCGGCTCGGCGGCGCGATCGCCCGCGAGGCGGCCGATCGTGGTCACCAGGTCACCCCGCTCGGCCGATCCACCATGGACGTCACCGATCCCGCCTCGGTGACCGCAGCGGTCGCCGGTCACGACGCTGTCGTCGCCTCGCTCAAAGGCCCCGACGGCCTTGTACCGCGTGGTGCGGCAGCGCTGCTCGCCGGCCTCACCCGCGCAGGCGTACACCGGCTGGTCTTCGTCGGCGGCGGCGGCAGCCTCGAGTACGCTCCCGGCCAGCGGTACGTCGACTCGCCCGACTTCCCCGCCGCGTACCGGCAAACGGCGCAGGACCAGGCCGCGGCCCTCGAACTGCTGCGAGCCTCGTCCGGTCCCGTGAGTTGGACATACGCCAGCCCGCCACCAGTGCACTTGGTCGACGGCGCCCGCACGGGCCGATACCGGACCGAGGCCCGCGACACACCGCTCACAGACGCGGCGGGCGAGAGCCGCATCAGCATCCCCGACTTCGCGGCCGCGATCGTCGACACCATCGAACAGCGCGGCTACGACCGGCAGCGGTTCACCGTCGCGTACGCCTGATCGGTCATGTCGGCGTGCCGGTGAAGACCTGAAGTCCCGGACCGGACAGCTTGGCCAGACCTCGCCAGTGCAGCCGCGGTGACCGCGTGCCGCGCAAGCCTCGCCCTACTGCCCGACGAGTCGCCGGGCTACCTCTACCTCCTGGGGCTGCGGCGGCCGCCGGCGGCAACCCGGTCAACGCAGAGGCGGTGTTCCTGATCGATGCCCCGTGACCAGAACCCGGACCAGGTGCCGATCGGCGCCCGCGTTGCTGGGTGAGACGACCTCGCCGACCAGCCTGCCGTGCGGTGTGCCCCGTGACGACGAGAAGCCCCTGGTGCTTCGGGAGCTCAGGCCAGGCCGAGCGCCACGCGGGCCTGCGCGGCGTCGGAGGGGCGAGGACCGGCGCCGGCGCGCCGGCGAGGCCGGTGAGCCAGCCGAGCCGGGCGGGCCGTTCGAGCGCAGAGCGGGAAATCCAGCACTACCCCACGTCAGCCGGGCCGTACCGCTACCAGGGTCTCGCCCAGCGCCCGGACCACCGACCAGTGCACGAGGTTTCGGGTGACCAGCTCGTCGACCGAGGCCAGCGGGCCGCGCATGTGCCGGTCAGCGACGATCCGCCGGGCCTCGTCCGGCCCGATCCCGTGCAGCGACCCGAGGATGGTCTCCGGGGCGTTGTTGATGTCGACGAGGCCACCGTCGTCGAACGTGCGCGGCAGGTCGGGCCGCCCGATGCGTAGCTCACGCGCGATCGACGGGTGGTGGTTGACGAGCTGCCGCGCCTGCTCCCGCCGTACCCTCTGGGCGAGCTCGACCACGGTGGACGGCGCCGGAAGGCGGCCGGGCGGGCGGATGGGGGTGAGCGCGCCGGCCACCGAGCCACCCAGGGTCGCCACGAAGAGGGCAAGCACTCCCACGCTCGCCCAAGGCCCGGCTTCCTCCGACGGCCCGTCCAGCTCCATGGCCACTGCGAAGAACACCAGCAGCGTGAGGAACGCCGCCGCGACGACGCCCAGCATCCGGCTGCGGTAGACGACGGCGAGGACGCCGACGACCAGCCAGCTCGTCAACCCGCACGTCAGCAGCGGCATGGCGCCCGCGATGGTGCAGGCCAGCCAGACCGGAAAGCGACGGGATCGTGGTGCGGCGGGCGGCGGTATGGCGGGGGGCAGCAGTACAACGGGCGGCAACACTGTGGGCTGCAGCACGGCGGTCGGCGGACGCGCGGCGGACGGTTGGTGCCGGTGGCCGCTGACCGCCGGACGTGGCGGTTCGGGCGCGGCGAGTGAGGGTTCCGCGCGCAGGATCCCGCGGTGTAGCTCCTGCAGCCGCTCGCTGGGTTCGACGCCGAACTCGTCGGCGAGCAGCTGGCGGGCGTCGCGGAACGCGGCCAGCGCCTCCGGCTGCCGACCACATCGGTAGAGCGCCAGCATCGACAGGTATCGCAGCTCCTCGCGCAAGGGAAACTCGACGACAAGCTCGGCGAGCCTCGGTAGGAGCTGGGCGTGCTGGCCGCGCTCCATCTCCAGCGCCGCCCAGGACTCCAGAGCGGTCGCTCGGCTCTCAGCGAGCCGGTCCCGGGTCGCGTCGAACGACGCGCCGGACAACCCGGCGAGCGCGCTGCCCCGCCAGAGTCCCAGTGCGCGCTGCAGCAGCCCGCTGGCGTCGGCCAGCCGGCCCTCCGCTCGCGCGGCCTGCGCCTCCCGCAAATGGCTGTGGAAGACGTCGGCATCCAGCCGCTCCGGGCCGACCGAGAGCTGGTATCCAGCGTCGGTCAAGGCGAGCAGGCTGCCCGGGCTTCGCGGCGACCGGTCGGGCTCCAGCACCCGCCGCAGCCCGGCCACGTACTTCTGCACCACGTTCGCGCCGTTCTCCGGCGGCTCCGTCTGCCACACCGTGTCCACGATCTGCGCCGTCGGGACCGGCCGGTTCGCGTTGATCAGGAGCGCGGTCAGCACTGCCCGCTGCTTCGCCGGCCCGAGGTCGAGCTCCGCCTCGCCCCGCCAGGCGCGAACGGGCCCGAGAATCTCAAAACGGGGCAACTCCTGCCCGTCCGGCGTCCTGGCCACCCCGACCTCCCCGTGCCGCCGGACAGTCTACGGGTGGCTATGCAGACCCTCCATCCAGGTGCAACGCGCTGCCGGCAGTGCGATCGCAGTGCCCGGCAGCGCGACGGCAGTCGGTCGACAGCGGGTTCTTCAACGATGTGTCGGCGACCGACGGTCGCCTGTGAAAAACGATCCATAAGAGGAACGAATGCTCTCCAGATTCATCGTCGGTGCAGTGCTCGGCACCGCCCTGGTCGCCACGCTGACCGGCTGCTCGGCCGCCGATACGGCCGGCGGGTCGGCGGCCGCGCCCGCCTCGTCCGCGGCGTCTCCGGCGCCGGAACCCGCGACGGTGCTGGCCGCCGCGGTCGCCAAGACCACCGGGGTCAACCTGAAGGTGGTCCTCGCCGGCAACAAGGCCGAAGAGAACGTGACGGGTAGTTACGACGCGACGAACAAAATCTCTTCGATCGCGCAGGCATCGGGCGCCGACCGCATGACGATCATCGCCACCCCCGACGACCTGTACCTCGCCGGCCTGAGCGACTTCAACGGCAAGACCATGCACCTGAAGATCGCGAAGCTCGACGCGAAGAGCCCGCTCGCCATTTTGGCCGACGTCCTGACGCCGCTGACCCTGCTGACCGGCGTCAAGGACGTCAGCTTGACCGCGCCGGGCTCGTTCACCGGCACCCTGGACCTGACGAAGGCGAAGGGCGCCACGGCCGGCTCGCAGAAGTTCCTCGACTCCGTGCTTGCGGCCGCGGCCGACCGGGCCGACGCGGTGAAGTTCACCGCGTCGGTCAACGAGCAGGGTTACCTGGCCGAGTTCAACGCCACGCTGCCCAAGATCGACGACGGCAAGGACAGCGAGTACGACCTGAAGTTCTCGGACTTCGGCTCGCCAGTCACCATCACGAAGCCGACCGGCTCGAAGGTGATCGAAGCACCCGCCGCCATGTACAGCCCGTAGTGAGCTGCGTGCGCATCGGCGCCACGGGGGCACCGATGCGCACGCTCAGCCACCTCAGGAGGCGGCGACGACAGCCGCCTTAGTTGCCCCGCGTCCGAACCGGATCCCGGGAGCTCAGCCCAGACCCAGCGCCACGCGGGCCTGTGCGGCGTCGGAGGGGGGTGAGGACCTGCTGGGCCAGGCCGGCGACGGCTTCGCGGGCCGGCGCCGGGGCGCCGGCGAGGCCGGCGAGCCAGCCGAGCCGGGCGGGCCGTTCGAGCGCGGCCAGCAGCCACCGGATGCTGGTCCGCGTCACCGAGGCGGGCGTGGCGGCGAGGAACTGTTCACGGCACGCGTCCAGCTCCCGGTCCGACCGGACCTGCCAGATGGCGGCCATGATGGTGGTCTCCTCCTCGTGCAGGTGATGGAGGGTCGTGCCGACGTAGCGGGCGAGGTCGCGGTACCAGGCGAGCCCGGCGTCCGGGTCGGCCGCTGCGCGCAACGCGCTGAAACGCCCCTCCAGGTCGGACAGCAGGTCGTCGAGGTCCCGGTGGTCGTCCTCGGGCAGCGCGAGCGCGGCTTCGTGGCCGTCCAGCAGCCGGAAGATGTACTTGTCCTCGTGCTCGGTATGGCTGTGCAGGAGTTCGACCATGGCGTCCCAGCGGGTGCCGAGCTCGGCGACCTCGGTCAGGTCGCTCCAGTCCGTTGCGCCGGCGCGGGCGGTGAGGTCGAACAGGCCGGCTCGAAGGGCCTTGTGGATTCCGGTGAAGAGGTCGACGCGGGCGGTGTGCGGCGTGGTCACGGAAGTCGTCTCCGATCGTCGTTGCGGGGTCGCAAGCAACGTACGGTGAGCGCGGATCGAGCCACCATCCCTGCTTTCAGGGGGTGCCAGTCCTGGCGGATCAGAAGATCTTGCCCGGGTTGAGGATGTTGTCCGGGTCCAGGGCGGCCTTGATGGAGCGGTGTGCCTTCAGGCCGGTCGGGCCGATCTCCCGCGCCAGCCAGTCGCGCTTGAGCAGGCCCACGCCGTGCTCGCCCGTCGACGTGCCGCCCAGGGACAGGCCCAGCGACATGATGGCGTCGAAGACCTTCTGGCCCTGGGACAGGCTGACCGGGTCGGAGCGGTCGATCACGATGATCGGGTGCAGGTTGCCGTCGCCGGCGTGGCCGACCGTGGCCACGACCACGCCGTGCTCGGTGGCGATGCGTTCGATGCCCTCGATCAGCTCGACGAGGCGGGTGCGCGGCACCGCCACGTCGTCGATCATGATGCCGCCGCCCAGCGGGTAGAGGTGGGCGGCGAAGTGCTCCAGGGCCGGGTGGGCCAGGCGGCGGGCGGCCAGCAGGGCGTCGGCCTCGGCGGCGTCCGTGGCCACGAACACGTCGGCGGCCTGCGCCTGGTGGCACATCGCGGAGATGCGCGCCAGGTCGTCCGGGGCCTGGGAGCCGGAGTCGACGGAGGCGATGAGCAGGGCGGCGGAGCCGGTCGGGAGGTCCATCGGCTGGTACGCCTCGATCGCGCTCATCGCGACCCGGTCGATGACCTCCAGCATGCTCGGCTGCATGCCGGAGCCGATGATGGCGGAGACCGCGGCGCCGGCGGCGGGGAAGGTGTCGAAGACGGCGACCAGGGTCAGGGAGGGCTCGGGGGCGGGGCGGAGCCGGACGGTGATCTCGGTGATCACGCCCAGGGTGCCCTCGGAGCCGACGAAGAGGCTGGTCAGGTCGTAGCCGGCGACGCCCTTCGCGGTGCGCCGGCCGCAGGTGAGCACCTCGCCGCTGGCCAGGACGACCTCCAGGCCGATGACATGGTCGCTGGTCACGCCGTATTTGACGCAGCACATGCCGCCCGCGTCGGTGGACACGTTGCCGCCGATCGTGGACTGCTCCCACGAGCCGGGGTCCGGCGGGTAGTACAGGCCCTTCTCGGCCACGGCGCGGCGCAGCTGGGCGTTGACGACGCCGGGCTGGACGACGGCGATGCGGTTCTCGGTGTCGATGTCGATGATCTCGTTCATCGCGACGAGGGACAGCACGATCGCGCCGTCGATGGCGTTGGCGCCGCCGGCGAGCCCGGAGCGGGCGCCCTGCGGGATCACGGGCACCTTGTAGCGGGTCGCGGCGCGGAGTACGGCCGAAACCTGCCCGGTAGTCCGCGGCCGCACCACCACCGCGGGCGTCCCGAACGGCACCAGGTCGGCCTCGTCGTGCTCGTACGACCGTAACAGGTCCGGATCGGTCAGCACGCCGCCCTCGTGAGGCAGGGCCGCGCGCAGCTCCTCGACGAGCTCCATGTTGAGATCCATACCTGGCAACCTAGTGTGTGTGCTCTACGTCGACACGCCCCGGTGGCCCGCTCACGGGCGCCTCTGGGCGCATCTGATCAGCGACGTCTCCGTGGCCGAGCTGCACGCGTTCGCGGAGTTGATCGGGGCGCGGCGGCGCGCGTTCGAGCGCGACCACTACGACGTGTCGGTGGAGGGTGCGCGGATCGCCGTGTGGCTGGGCGCGCGGCAGGTGACCTCGCGGGAGATCGTCGAGCGCCTGGTTGCCGCCGGGCTGCGCCGCCCGCGTCATTTGTCCGCTTCCCGGTGCCCGAATCCGGGGAAGAAAGTGCCTGCTCAGGGGTTGTTTTCGAGCAGACCTTAGGTGACCCTTGCTTAGGTAAGCCTAAGCGAGGAGTTCGGCCGTGTACGTCTGCATCTGCCACCGCGTCCGCGAGTGCGAGATCCGCCGGGTCATCCAGTCCGGCGCCCACACCGAGGACGCCGTCAGTGACGAGTGCGGGGCCGGCTCCGGCTGCGGGACGTGCCTGGATCGCATCGCGGACCTCATCGACGCGGAAACCCCGGCCGCTCTGCCCGTTTTCACCTAGAAACCGGCGTAAACGGCGTACCCTGCCAGCATGCAGGGGGATGCACGAGTCATCGAATTTCTGAATGAGCAGCTCACCGCCGAGCTCACGGCGATCAACCAGTACTTCCTACACGCGAAGATGCAGGAGAACTGGGGATACACGATCCTGGCCAAGCACACCAGACACGAGTCGATCGACGAGATGAAGCACGCGGAGGTGCTCACCGATCGCATTCTGTTCCTGGAGGCGCTGCCCAACTACCAGCGCCTTCTCCCGCTGCGCATCGGCGAGACGGTGCCGGAGCAGTTCAAGTGCGACCTACAGGTCGAGGTGGAGGCGATCGACCGGCTGCGCCGCGGCATCGAGTACATGCGCTCGATCGGCGACGTGACCTCGGCGAACATCTTCGAGGACATCCTCGCCGACGAGGAGGAGCACGTGGACTACCTGGAGACGCAGCTCGGGCTCATCGAGAAGCTCGGCGAGGCGCTGTACCTCCAGAACGTCACGAAGCATCCAGAAGCATCCTGATCTCCGCCTCGAGATTCGCGCGCGCACGGGCGGTCCACTCCGCCCGTGCCGGTACAACTCGGAAAATCTCCGGTAGATCCGCCAGGTTCCGCAGAATTCCGGCCCGACCCGGCCGGAACACGTCGTCGGGGACCGCCGCGTATTCGGCCCGCACCGCCTCGGCATACCGGGCGTAGTCCGGCTTCTCCGAAGCGAGGATCGCCAGGTCGGCGTCAGCCAGCAGACCTCCGTTGCGATCACCGGACGCGACCGCGTGGCCGGCGGTGAGCCGCACCAGCCGCGCCACCTCCTCCGCCCGTGGCCGCGGACAACCGAGGTCCGCCAGTGCCGCCAGGGCCAGCCGCGCGCTGCGCTCCTCGTTGTCGTGGGCGAAGATCTCGTACACCGCGTCGTGGAACCACGCCGCCAGGCGCACCGCGTCGGCGTCGTCGGCCAGCCCGGCGTGCTCGTCGATCACGCGGAGCATGAGCGCCAGGTGGTCGAGCGTGTGGTACCGCCGATGGGGCTCGGACCACCGCGCGAGCAGGTCGCGCCCCACGGCCTCCTCGCCCGGGAAGATCGCCTGCCAGGCCTC
Organism: Dactylosporangium sp. NPDC000555; assembly: GCF_040300025.1. Lineage (NCBI taxonomy): Bacteria > Bacillati > Actinomycetota > Actinomycetes > Micromonosporales > Micromonosporaceae > Dactylosporangium > Dactylosporangium sp. NPDC000555. The sequence goes on from NZ_JBEPDB010000023.1 coordinate 35,272, forward strand.
GATCACGCTCACGAGCTTAGGCCCCGCACGCTCTCCACGATGTGATCCAGGCTGAGCGCGCGGCCGGCCGCGCGGTCGCGCTGGTTCGCCGCGATGCGCGGCACCGTCCGGGAGCGCAGGGTCTGCGCATCGGGCGGCTCGGCCAGCCGGTGCCGGTCGCGCAGGCCGTCCGCGGCGCCGATGAGCCGGGCCGCGTGCGCCGGGTCGGCGTCGGCAAGCATCGCGGCGACCGTGTCGAGCGAGATCGCGAGGTCGAGGCGGTCGCCGACCTCGTGCCGGGTGAGCAGCGCCGCCACCAGCAGGCGCAACGCCTCGACACCGTCGCCCTCGGCCCGCGCGGCCAGCCCGAGCTGGTGCTGCGCCATCGCCGCGCCGAACGCGTCGCCGATCTGCCGGCTCAGCGCCAGGCTCTCGTCCAGCGCCGACCGCGCTCCCGCCACGTCGCCGCGGGCCAGCAGGGCCTGCCCGACACACTCCAGCGCCAGCAGGATGCCGCGGGTGTTGCCGGCCGAGCGCTCCAGCCCCAGGCACTCGTGCGCGTACCGCTCGGCCGCGTCGTTGTCGCCCCGGCTCAGCGCGACCTTGCTCAGGTTGCCCAGCGACGCCGCGACACCCTGTGGCACGTCGAGCTCGCGCCACACCGCCAGGCTCTCGCCGAAGTGCGCGGTGGCCGCCTCGTGGTCGCCGCCGCCGATCGCGGCGATGCCCACGGCGTTGTGCGCGTGACCGATCGTGGCCCGGTCGCCGGCCGCGGTCGCCCGGCGCAGGCTCTCCTCGCCGAGCCGGTACGCGGCCTCGTGCTCGTCCTGAGTCGCGGCCAGGATCGCGGCCGCGTGCAGCAGCCGCGCCCGGGTGCCGTCGCCGGGCGGGTCGGCGGCGCCAAGGACCCGGGCCAGCCAGTCCCGCCCCTCGCCGATGTGCGCCCCGTTGCGCCAGTACCGCCAGAGCCCCAGGCAGATCCGGGTCTTCGTCGGTACGTCGCCGTGAGCGAACGCCACCCGTACGTTCTGGTAGTCCGCCTCGATCCGGCCTGTCCACTCCACCTGCTCGGGCCCGGTGAGGCCGGCCGCCGAGTCCTCCGCGAAGGCGGCGTAGAAGGCCGCGTGCCGGTCGGGCGGGCCGGCGGCGTCGCCGAGCCTGTTGCGCGCGTAGGCGCGGATGGTCGTCAGGAGGTGGTACCGCACGTCGCCGTCGTCGCGCACCACGAGGTGCTTGTCCACGAGCGCCGAGAGCCGCTTCTCCAGCAGGTCCGAGTCCCCTCCCGGCGAGGTCACCGCGAGCGCCGCCGGCGTGGTCCAGCCCCCGGCGAACACCGACAGCTCGGTCATGAGCCGCTGCTCCTCGGTGTCGAGCAGCACGAAGCTCCAGTCGATCGCCCCGCGCAGTGTCTGCTGGCGGGCGGGCAGGTCGCGCGGCCCCGAGCCGCCGAGCGCGTCCAGGTCGCGGTCAAGGTGCTCGGTCAGGTGTTCGAGCAGCTCGTCCGGGGTCCACCGGTCGATGCGCGCCGCGGCCAGCTCGATCGCGAGCGGCAGCCCGTCCAGCCGGCGGCACAGCGCGGCGACCGGCAGCGCGGTGTCGATCGTGATCTCGAAGTCCGCGTCGACGGCCCGGGCCCGATGCTCGAACAGCGTCACCGCCGGCGAGTCGGACAGCGCCGGCACCTGGTACACCTGCTCGCCGTACAGCGAGAGGCGTTCCCGGCTGGTGACCAGCGCGCGCACCCCGGGCGCGGCCGCCAGCAGGTCGCTGACCAGCGCCGCGCCGTCGTCGACGACCTGCTCGAAGTTGTCGAGCACCAGCAGTTGCTCGGCCTCGGCCAGATGGTCCAGCACCGTGTCGAACAGGTGCTGGTCCGGCAGCTCGGCCACGTGCAGCGCCCGGGCGAGCGCGGCCGCCACCAGCTCGGCGTCGGTGGTGTCGGCCAGCGGCACGAACACCGCGCCGTCTGCGAACTCGTCGGCCACCAGCGCCGCCGCGGCCAGCGACAGCCGGGTCTTGCCGATGCCGCCCGGCCCGACGAGGGTCACCAGACGCCCGTCGCGGACCAGGCCGGCCACCCGGGCCGTCTCCCGGTCCCGGCCGACCAGCTTCGTCATCGGTACCGGGAGCCGGCTGCGGCGGCGCCTCGGCGCGGCCGTTTTCACACCCCAGGTCCCGTCCCCGGCGGCGATGAGCTCGCCCTGGGCGCGCAGCCGCCGCAGCTCGGTCTCGGCCCGGGCGGGCAGCCCGCCGGAGCGCTCGATCAGCCGGTCGATGAGGGCCTGGTCCGGCTCCCCGGCGAGCGCGATGCGCAGCCAGATCCGCAGCGTGGCGGGCGACCAGGGGGTCAGCTCGACGACGCACTCGGGCAGGGCGGTGCGCCGGGGGTCGTCGTCGCGCAGGCCGGTCGTGGCGTAGACGACGGCCGCCGCCTCGCCGAGCTCGGGCAGCGGGTCGTCGACGTCGGCCAGCAGTACGACATCCGGGGTTCCGGGGTTTTGCACGGCCAGTTCGGTCTGGAAGCCGCGGAGGCGGGCGATCTGCGCGACCTCGCGCAGAAACCTCGTGTGGCCGGCGCCCTTCGGGCCGGCGACCCGCAACGCGCCGCGCAGACCGGCCGCGACGCGCGTCAGGAACTCCTGCGTGGCGCTCAGCGCCGCATCACGCTCCCACAGCCGCGACGAGCCGGCCGCCGCGTCCGCCTCGGCGTCGTCGCCGACCGCCTGGCCGCGGCCGCGCCGCTTGGCCAGGTAGTTGCGCCGGTCCGCGGCGGCGATCAGGGTCTTGCCGTCGGTACCGTCGGCGGGGCTGCTCGCCACGCCCATGCTGATCGACAGGTGCAGCGGCGGCGTCCCGGCGTACTCCCGGGCCCGCACCTCGTCGGTGAGCCGGATCGCGAGCCGCAGCGCCTCGCCCGGGCCCGTGTCGGGCAGCAGCAGCACGAACTCGTCGCCGCCGTAGCGGAACAGCACGTCGTCGGCGCGGATCAGGTCCTGGATCCGCTCGGCGAGCTGGCGCAGCAGCACGTCGCCGCGCAGGTGGCCGAACGCGTCGTTGACGGTCTTGAAGTGGTCGACGTCGAACAGCAGCAGGCTGCACCCGGCGACGTCGCGCAGCGCGGCGTCGAGGGCGGCGCGCGAACGTGCGCCGGTGACTGGATCCATCGTCACCGGTGCCGGGCCGCCCTGCACGTTCATCGCCAGCTTGATCGGCGTCACCGGGTCCCCGCTGAAGAGGTTCGACCGTATTTGGCGCATCGGTGGACGGCGGCCGGACCATCCTCGCCACCGTTCGTCCCTTTGCGTCGCCTGGGGTGACTATCCGTGCAGGCCGTCGGGCCGGCCGCCACGGGCCGGGCCCGGCGTTGAAGGGGAACTTCCCGGGGTGCGCGGAGGCGTCAGACGCCGGCGCGGTCGGCCTGGAAGCCGCGCACGTCCGGGGCGCCCAGCCGGGCCGCGTCCGCGGTCAGGTCGTCGGGCATCCGCTGCGACTCCTGCTCGGCGGCCACCCGCGCCAGGTAGTGGTCGACCTCGCGGGCGCGCGTCGCCGCGTCCCAGCCGAGCACGTCGCCCATCACCTTCGCCGCGTCCGCGGCCGAGGCGGCGCCGCGGTGATCGGTCTCGAACGAGATGCGCGTGCGCCGGGTGAGCACGTCCTCGAGGTGCAGCGCCCCTTCGGCGAGGGCGGCGTAGGCGACCTCGGCGGCCAGATACTCGGGCGCGCCGGCCACCGGGCGCCGCAGCTGCGGGCCGAGGGCGAGCACCTCGAAGGCCAGCGAGCCGTAGCGCTCCAGCAGGTGCTCGAACACCCCGACCGGGATACCGTGCCGGCGGGCCAGATCGGCCCGGTTCGTCCACAGTGGATGGTAGCCGTCGGCGCCGAGGAGGGGCAGGTCCGCGGTGCGCGAGGCGGGGACCAGGCCGCCGTGCCGGCGCAGGCCACCCAGTCGGTGCGCCACGCGGTCGATGACGTCGGCGGCCATCACGCGATACGTCGTGTACTTCCCGCCGGCGATGAGGAGCAGGCCGAGCATGGGCTCGACGACGGCGTGGCTGCGCGACAGCGCGGACGTCTGCTCGTCGCGGCTGTGCGGCTGGCGGTGCCTGGCCTCGCGGGACAGCAGGGGGCGTAGGCCCGCGTAGACGCCCTCGATGTCGGTGGTGCCGAGCGGGCGGTCGAGCACGGCGTTGACCTGGCCGAGCAGGTAGGAGATGTCGGTGGCCGAGGCGGCTGGGTGGCCGCGGTCGAGAGTCCAGTCGGTGTCAGTCGTGCCGATGATCCAGTGGCCGCCCCACGGGATGACGAAGAGCACCGACGTGGGGGTGCGCAGGATGAGCCCGGCCTCGCCGGTGATGGCCGAGCGGGGTACGACCAGATGGACGCCCTTGCTGGCGCGGACCTGGAGGCCGGCCGACTCGCGCGGCCCCTCCCCGGACAGCATGCCGGCGATGTCGTCCATCCAGACGCCGGTCGCGGCGACGACGGTGCGGGCGTGGACCTCGAACTCCTCGCGGGTCTCGAGGTCGCGCACGATCACGCCGGTGACCTCGCGGGCATCGCGCAGCAGGCCCACGGCACGTGCGCTCGGCACGACGGCGGCGCCCAGGGCGGCGGCACTGCGGGCCAGGGTGGCCACGAGGCGGGCGTCGTCGACCTGGCCGTCGAAGTACTGGATGGCGCCGCTGATCGCGTCCTCGCGCAGGGACGGGAAGCGGCGATGGGTCTCGGTGCGCGACAGGTGCCGGTGCAGCGGCATGCCGCGCGGGGAGGACCGGTGCAGCCGCGCCACGCTGGCGAAGGCGTCGTAGAGGCCCACGCCGGCGCCGTAATAGGCGCGCTGCCACGCCCGGTGGGCCAGGCCGGTGAGGCCGCGGTGGGCCGGCAGCGGGACGAGGATCGGCACCGGTCGCACGAGGTGCGGTGCCAGGCGGGCGGCGAGCAGGCCACGCTCCTGCAGTGCCTCGGCGACCAGGCCGAACTCGAGCTGTTCGAGGTATCGCAGGCCGCCGTGGATGAGCTTCGAGGAGCGGCTCGACGTGCCGGAGGCCAGGTCGCGCGCCTCGACGAGGGCCACCGAGAGCCCGCGGGAGGCGGCGTCGAGCGCGGCGCCGGCGCCGGTGACGCCGCCGCCGATGATCAGGACGTCGAAACGCTCACGGCGCAGCCGGGCCACGTCGGCCGCACGGCGGGCGGGCGACAGGCGGGACGCCTCGAATCGGGACTCGGAGGGATCACGGCGCACCACTACACGGTAGCCTCGCCAGTCACGCCGCCGGTGTGAGATCCGTTGCCCGGGGAATCACACGAGGGTGTCCATTACCGAACGCATCGTCCGCGCGCCTGCCGACCGGGTGTACTCCGTGCTGTCCGACGGCTGGTCATACTCCGATTGGGCGGTCGGCACGGCGCACGTTCGCGACGTCGACGCCGGCTGGCCGCGCCCCGGCGCCCGGGTGCACCACAAGGCCGGGCCGTGGCCGGTCTCCGTCCGCGAACGCAGCGAGTCGCTGGAGTGCGAGCCTGGCCGGATGCTGCTGCTCAAAGTGCACGTGTGGCCGCTCGGGGAAGGGCAGGCGCGGTTCACGCTCGACCCGCTCGACGCCGAGGCGACCCGGGTCACCCTGCAGGAGCGCTTCACCGAGGGGCCGCTGCTGAAGGTGCGCAACCGGGTCGGTGACGCGGTGCTGCACTTCCGTAACGCCGAGGTACTGCAGCGCCTGGCCGACATCGCCGAGCACCGCACGGGGCAGCCGCAGCACTGACGCGGATAGATCCGGCGCATCGCGTCGGCCGTTCCGGCATGCTCCCCAGTCTCCTTCCCTTCGCGCTCCGATCTGTCGTACCCGCCACGTAGAGTCCCGACCATGGTTCCCCCCGAGGCCGGACCCGTCTTCCCGCCGCCACCGGCGACGCCGTCGCGGCGCGCCTGGGGCTGGTCGCTCGCGCTGACCATCCTGCTCGGGCTGTGGACCGTCGCCGTGGTCGTCGTGCCCAACGCGATCGTCTGGCTCATCGGCGACACGCTGGTCATCGAGGGCCTCTCGCTGCCGGTCGTGGCCTGGCCGCTGGTGTCGCTGTTCATCGCGCTGCTGGCCGGGCTGCCGGCGCTGCTGCTCGCACAGCTGTCCCCGGTGCAGTTCGCCCGCACCGCCGGGCGGCAGTGGCTGCTCGCCTCGATCTTCGGCGTGCTGCTCGGCTTGGCGCGGCTGGTCCCGGAGACCTACCACGAGGTCTACCTCGCCGTCCTCGCCGCGCTGGCCGCCGTGACCGCGGCCGTGCACATGACGGTCGCCGGGCGGCTGGAGCGGCGCATCCAGCCGGACCGCTGGATGTTCTGGCTGTCGCTCGCCGCGGGCCTGCTGCTCCTGCTGCCCTGGCTGTGGGTCGGCTCGCTCGGCGGCGTCGTGGAGACGGTGCTCGCGCTGATCGCCGCGCTCGCCGTGGCCTGGCTCGCGACCCGCCCGATGCTGGCGCTGACCGGCCGGGTCACGGCCCGCGGCAGCGGCTGGGGGCGGGCGGCGCTCGCGGGCCTGCTCGCCGGGGTCGGCCTGACGCCGCTGGCCGGGGGCGTCGGCGAGCCGGCCGTGCAACTGCTCGCGCTGCTGTGCGTGCCACCGGTCGCCTTCGCCCTCGCCGCCCTGCGGCACAAGGGCGAGCCGTCGGTCGTCGCGCTGCTCACGCCGGTGCTGTTCGGCCTGCTGGCGTTCATCGACCCCGACGAGACGTCGCTCATCCTGGGGTTGCGCGACGGGCTGTTCTGGGGCGCGGTGGGCGCCGTGGCGACCGGCGTGCTGGCCCTGCTGGCCGCGATCGCGGTGCTGGTGGTGTTCCGCCGGGTGCGCTGGAGCCCCTGGCTCGCCGCGGTGCTGGTGGCCGTGGTGACCGCCGGCGGCGCCGCGGTCTACGCCACGGTCGGCCGGCCCGGCTTCGAGGGCGAGCGGCTGTTCGTGGTCATGCGCGAGCAGGCCGACCTGTCCGGGCTGTCCGCGATCCCGAATCGCACGGACCGGGTTCGGCAGACGTATGAGCGCCTGGTCGGCACCGCCGAGCGCACGCAGGCGCCGCTGCGGGCCACGCTGCGCGCCAGGCACGTGTCGTTCACACCGTTCTACCTGGTCAACGGCGTGGAGGTGAACGTCGGGCCGGTCGCGCGCCAGTGGCTGGAGAGCCGCTCCGACGTCGCGCACGTGCTGCTCAACCCGCGCCTGCGGCCACTGCCGGCGACCGCGCCGCCGATGCGCGGCACGGTCGGCGCGCCGTCCGCGACGCCGTGGAACCTCTCGCTCATCGGGGCGGACCGGGTCTGGGCGCGCTATACGACCGGCAAGGGCATCGTCGTCGGCAACTCGGACTCAGGTGTCGACGGCACCCACCCCGCCCTGCGCGGCAACTTCCGCGGCGGCGACGACTCCTGGCTCGCCCCATTCGGCACCGCCCGCAGCCCGTCCGACCACAACGGCCACGGCACCCACACGATGGCCACCGCGGTCGGCGCGGGCGTCGGCGTGGCCCCGGGCGCGCAGTGGATGGCCTGCGAAAACCTGCCCCGCAACCTCGGCAGCATGGCCAACTACATCACCTGCCTGCAGTTCATGCTCGCGCCGTATGCGCCGGGCACCGACCCGTGGCACGCCGGGCGTCCCGAGCGGGCGCCGCAGGTGCTCACCAACTCGTGGGGGTGCCCCGCGGTCGAGGGCTGCGACCTGTATTCGATGCGCCCCGCCATCGACGCCTTCGCGGCCGCGGGCATCTTCTTCGTCGCGGCGGCCGGCAACAGCGGCCCGCGCTGCGAGTCGATCACCGACCCGCCGTCCAACTACGCGAGCACGCTGACCGTCGGCGCCGTGGACCGCAACCTCCGCGTCGCCGAATTCTCCAGCCGCGGCCCGACCCCCGGCGGCCTGACCAAGCCCGACGTCATGGCGCCCGGCGTCCGCGTCCTCTCCGCGCTGCCGGGCGGCGGCTACGGCTACCTCGACGGCACGTCGATGGCGACCCCGCACGTGGCGGGCGTGGTCGCGCTGATGTGGTCGGCCAACCCGGCGCTGGTCGGCGACGTCACCCGGACCCGTGCGATCCTGGCGGCCACCGCCCGCCCGGTGGAGCTCACCGGCAGGGTCTGCGGCCTCCCGGCCGACACGGAGGGCGCCGGCGTGGTCGATGCCCTGGCGGCAGTGCAGGCCGCGGTCGCACTCCCCCCGCCCTGACCCCGGCCCGGCCCTTCGTGGCTCGGTCCGCCGTGCCGGTTCGTCGTGCGCCCCGTCCGGTCGCCGTCATCTCGTCACCGAGCACGGACTACTTCGACCTGCGCCGAATGCGAGGCGTCGTCGCCGGAGACATCGTCGAGGCCGGACCGTTGATCGCACCGGGCCCCAGACCGCCGCACCGGCCGGCCTTGGAATTGGCGGACCGGTACAGCCCGCGCCCCGTCGACGCGGTCTGTGGTGAGCGCGCCGACGATCCCGTCGTCGACCATGCGGCGCCGCATGAGCTCCTCGACGCCATCCCGGCCGAGCCATCGACGTCTCCGCGTTCCGCGGCGGCTGGCGCCACACCCGCTGAGAGTTGCCGGGGTCATAGATCCTGTCGACCGGCGCCGCGGCCCGCTTCTTGTCGCCCCTGCACGCACGGCGCGCGACACGCCACCGACCCGCCAGCACCGCGACAACCCGCGCCGCCCCTGCACACGCGGCGCGCGACATGGCCCCAGGCCTTACGGTTTCCGAAATGCACGATTTGCCACCAACCTGCCGACTGTCCCCATATGGTGAAGTCGGCCGACATGAGGGGCTCGCCGCAGAAAGAAGCGCGGCGGCCAGCCGGGCATGTGACGGCACCGAGTACGACGTCGGCGCCCGTGGCATGACGGGGGATCACGGGCTTCGGCGGCACGTGTGCGGGGCAGGATCGTGGCGAACCCACGGCCCGCCCCGCACGCGTATGTCGTGCCGCCCCGATCAGAGGGTCTTGGTGCAGATCCAGAAGATGCGCTCCAGGCGGGCGGCCACCGCCTTGGAGTAGAAACCGATCGGGCCCGCCCAGCCGATCTGCGCCGTCGCATGGCCGGCCGCATGCTGGTCGGCAAGACAGCGACGCAGCAGCACCCGGCCGACGCCCAGGCCCTGAGCGGCCGGCGCGGTGCCCATCGGGCCGAACCAGCTCGGGCGGTTCGCACCGTACGCGGCGAAGCCCAGGATCTCCCCGTCCCGCACGGCGACGTAGCAGCCGGCACCGCGCCGGCCCAGCGACTGCTCGACCTCCCAGGCCCAGCCGTCGCCCCAGATCGAGCGCACCCAGTCGGGGGCGTCGGGGCCGGCCGGAAGCACCTTCACGCCGGACACCTCCAGGCGGGCCTCGTCGCCGGGGGCTTCCGGGCTGGACAGCGCCAGGTCCGCGGTCATGTTCCAGGCCGTGTCCGAGAGCTCGTAGCCGGCCCTGCGGGCCAGGCAGACCGCCGGGGTGTACCGCACATCGATGCCCGGCCACGCGTAGCACGGCGGATTGCCGCCGAGGCGGACCCGGTCCGCGCCGAGGGCGGTCAAGCGCTCCTCGGCGGCGCGCACCAGGGCGGAGCCGAGGCCCCGGCGCCGGGCCTGCGGCAGGACGGCGAGCAGCTCGATGTGGCCGAGCCCCGGGTCGGAGTCGTTGATCGAGGCGAAGACGACGCCGCTGCCGTCGGCGGCGCCCAGGCGCGCGACGAGCCGCCCGGCCGGAGGCGCCGCGAGCCGCGCGACGAGACTGCCCGCCTCGGCGGCATCCTCCGGCAGGTCCAGTGCCCGGGCAAGCAGCCCCTCCGCTGCGGAAACGTCCTGGAGATCCACGATCATTTGGTCAACATATCGAACTGTTTGCCCTGGCAAGCGCCCTCGTCGCACGGATGTGAAGAAAACGAAACGAGCCAGCTACGCTCCGCAAGATGCGCACCGCAAGCGTGGTGCGCGGGCGGCGTGGGGATGCGAAAGGGCGGGCCGACCCGGAGGTCGACCCGCCCTGACGAGAGGCTTGGACTCAGAAGTCCATGTCGCCGCCGCCCGGCGCACCGGCCGGGGCCTTCTCCTTCTCCGGCTTGTCCGCCACCACGGCCTCCGTGGTGAGGAACAGCGCCGCGATGGAGGCGGCGTTCTGCAGCGCCGAACGCGTCACCTTGGCCGGGTCGATGATGCCCTCAGCCAGCAGGTTGACGTATTCGCCGGTCGCCGCGTTGAGGCCGTGGCCGGGGTCCAGGTTGCGGACACGCTCCACGACGACGCCGCCCTCGAGGCCGGCGTTGACGGCGATCTGGCGCAGCGGGGCGTCGAGCGCGACGCGCACGATCTGCGCGCCGGTGGCCTCGTCGCCGACCAGGTCCAGCTTCTCGAACGCGGTCTTGCCGGCCTGCACCAGGGCCACGCCACCGCCGGGCACGATGCCCTCCTCGACGGCCGCCTTCGCGTTGCGCACGGCGTCCTCGATGCGGTGCTTGCGCTCCTTGAGCTCGACCTCGGTGGCCGCGCCGACCTTGATGACCGCGACGCCGCCGGCCAGCTTGGCCAGCCGCTCCTGCAGCTTCTCGCGGTCGTAGTCCGAGTCGCTCTTCTCGATCTCGGCGCGGATCTGCGAGACCCGGCCGTTGATCGCGTCAGCGTCGCCGGAGCCGTCGACGATGGTCGTCTCGTCCTTGGTCACGACCACCTTGCGGGCGCGGCCGAGCAGGGACAGGTCGGCGTTCTCCAGCTTGAGGCCGACGGTCTCGCTGATGACCTGACCGCCGGTCAGGATCGCGATGTCGGTCAGCATCGCCTTGCGACGGTCACCGAAGCCGGGGGCCTTGACGGCGACCGACTTGAAGGTGCCGCGGATCTTGTTCACCACGAGGGTCGCCAGGGCCTCGGCCTCGACGTCCTCGGAGATGATGGCGAGCGGCTTGCCCGACTGCATGACCTTCTCCAGAACCGGGAGGAGGTCCTTCACCGCGGAGATCTTCGACTCGACGATCAGGATGTACGGGTCGTCGAGGACGGCCTCCATCCGGTCGGTGTCGGTCACGAAGTACGGCGAGATGTAGCCCTTGTCGAAGCGCATGCCCTCGGTGAGCTCGAGCTCGAGGCCGAAGGTGTTGCTCTCCTCGACGGTGATGACGCCTTCCTTGCCGACCTTGTCCATCGCCTCGGCGATGATCTCGCCGACCGTGGAGTCGCCCGCGGAGATGGAGGCGGTGGAGGCGATCTGCTCCTTCGTCTCCACGTCCTTGGCCAGGTTGGCCAGCTCGTCGGCGACGGACGAGACCGCCGCCTCGATGCCGCGCTTCAGGGCGATCGGGTTCGCGCCGGCGGCGACGTTGCGGAGGCCCTCGCGGACCAGCGCCTGCGCCAGCACGGTTGCCGTCGTCGTGCCGTCACCGGCGACGTCGTCGGTCTTCTTCGCGACTTCCTTGACCAGCTCAGCGCCGATCTTCTCGTACGGGTCCTCGAGCTCGATCTCCTTGGCGATGCTCACACCATCGTTGGTGATGGTGGGCGCGCCCCACTTCTTCTCGAGGACGACGTTGCGGCCCTTCGGGCCAAGCGTCACCTTGACGGCGTCGGCGAGGGTGTTCATACCCCGCTCAAGACCGCGGCGCGCCTCTTCGTCGAACGCGATAATCTTGGCCATTCGGCGTTGTCCTCCTGGACACTCACGATTCGCCTCGACCCACGTGGGGCCTGCGGCTCACCGCCTGCTTTCGCACCTTCGAGGACCCAGCCGGATCCCCGGCGGTCGGGCCGGATGAGCCCGCGACGACCAGCCTCGCGATGGTTGCCCACCGGAGGACTGCACCGCCCCGACCATTGGCACTCACCGGTTGCGAGTGCCAAGTCCTTGTTTAGCACTCTGGCTGGTCGAGTGCAAGCAAACCCGGGGTGACGCGCAAGGTGGCCACCCGGCAAGATCAACTCGACGACCGCCCCCGCCGGGGCCCCAAAAGGGATGACATTGGCGTAAATCACTCAAAGATCAACAATCACGCGATGATCCCGCGAATCGCGCCAGAATTCCGGAAAAGACGCAGGGCACCGCTCCTCGTCAATGAGGACGGTGCCCCGGTGGGGTGAATGCGGAACTTGGTCAGGCGAGAAGGCGGACCTGCTCCGCTTGCGGGCCTTTCTGGCCCTGCGCGATCTCGAACTCGACGCGCTGTCCGTCTTCCAGCGACTTGTAGCCGTCCATCTCAATCGCGGAGAAGTGGACGAACACGTCCTGCCCCCCGTCGACCGCGATGAAGCCATAGCCCTTCTCGCTGTTGAACCACTTGACGGTGCCCTGTGCCACGGTGCACTTCCTCTACTTCGGTCCTGCTGCGTCATTCGGCTGGCTGTGGGGACCAGCCCCGGGTCTCGACCACAGCCGCCGGCTCCGGGGGTGGCTCCGGCGAGGGAACGACGACCGAACCGCACGGTACACGAGGTAACCCGAGCCCCGACAGGCCCAAATCGGACAGCAAGGTCACGAATCATGCAGTTCGAAAAGGTCGCCGGGCATGCCTTCTCCACGCGTTTCCTTGCAGAGTCAAACATTGCCCGGCGACTACGTGTTAGTAACCTTGGACGCTACACACGTGACGGCGTGACTGTACGACGCGGAAGCGGCTGGCCACGTAGGCCCCGTCGGTGAGCGCGGCATTGGCCGCCGGATTGGCGCCACTGGCGTGGAAGTCGGAAAACGCCGCCGACTGGTTCACGAAGACCCCGCCGGTAAGGTTGACTGACAAATGCACACCGGCAAGTAAAGCGGCCTCTTCCATCGCGTCCAGGACCTCGTCCGATGTCGAATACACCGAGGCGGTCAATGCGCCCTTCTTGCCGACGGTGTCGGCGAAGATCCGCAAACTGCCCGCCGTGGAATCGGTGGCGACAACGAAGGAAATGGGCCCGAACCACTCCGTCCCGTAGGTCTGCGCGTCGCTCACGCCGAGTTTCCGGATGAGCGGCGTACGCACGGTCGCGCCCTCGTACGCGGGGTGCGAAACGTCTGATGATTCGAGCACCGCCTCGCCGACCGCGCCGGCTCTCTCGAGCCGCTTCAGTACGCCGTCGTTGACGATCGCGCCGGTGAGTTCGACACCCTTGGCGGCGTCGGCGGTGAGCGCGCCCACCGCGGCCGCGATGCCGCCCGCCACCTCGTCGAGGCTCTTGTGCCCCTCGTTCGTGGCGACGCCGGACGCCGGGACGAGAATGTTCTGCGGGGTCGTGCACATCTGACCGGAGTACAGCACCAGGGAGAACCCGATGTTGCGGCACATCCCGGCGAAATCGTCCGTCGAGTCGATCACCACGGTGTTGACGCCGGCCTTCTCGGTGTAGACGACGGCCTGGCGGGCGTTTGCCTCCAGCCAGTCGCCGAACTCGGTCGAGCCGGTGAAGTCGATGATGCGGACCTCGGGGCGCAGCGCGAGGGTCTTGGCCAGCCCCTCGCCGGGGGCCTCGGCGGCCAGCAGCACCAGATTGGGGTCGAAGCCGGCGTCGGCGAGCACCTCGCGGGCGATCTTGACGGTGATCGCGAGCGGCAGGACGGCGCGCGGGTGCGGCTTGACGATCACGGGGTTGCCCGTGGCCAGGGACGCGAAGAGGCCAGGGTAGGAGTTCCACGTCGGGAACGTGTTGCAGCCGATGACGAGGGCCGCACCCCGCGGTACGACATGGAAGGTCTTCGACATGTGCAGCGTCTGGCCCTTGCCGGCGGGCTTCTCCCAGTCGGCCGTGGCCGGGGTGCGGGTCATCTCCCGGTAGGCGTAGGCGACCGCCTCCAGCGCACGGTCGAACGCGTGCGGCGCGCCGGCCTGGAAGGCCATGACGAAGGCCTGGCCGGTGGTCGCGTGCACGGCGTTGGCCAGCTCGAACGCGGCCCGGTGCAGGCGGGCGAGGATCTCCAGGCACACGCCGGCGCGAGTCTGCGGGCCGGCCGCGCGCCACGCCGGCATGCCCTCGGCGAGCGCGGCAAAGGCAAGATCAAGATCCAGGTGGGGGTACCGCACGTCGAGCGCGACGCCGAACGGCGAGCGCTCGGTCGACACCCAGCCGGTGATGCCCGGCTGGTCCTTGAGCGGGAAGTCGGCGCCCAGGTAGGCGCGGAAGGCGGCCTCGCCCTCGGCGGCGGCGTGCTCGCCGTAGATCCTGGGGCTCGGCGACTCGGGGTAGTTGGACCAGTACGCACGCTCGGCGATCGCGGTCAGCGCTCGCTCCAGCGTGTCGGCGTGGCTGGCGAACATGGGGTGTGAGTTCTCCATGGCGCCATCCTGCCACCGCCGGGCGGAGCCGCCGACGATCCCGCGATTTCCCGCGGGCGGGCAGCCCTACTCGGGTGCGGGCCCCTGCCAGTTGGACCAGAGCTCGGCGAAGCGGAAGCCCATGGCCTCGTTGATCGCGATCATGTAGGAGTTCTCCACGGCGTTGAACGTGTCGATCGTCGTCACCGCCGGCTCTTGCGCGCGCAGGAAGCGCAGGTTCGTCACCTTCGCCACGACGCCCAGCCGGCGCCCGCGGTGCGCGGGGTGGACCAGCGTGATCATCTGCGAGGCGTGCCAGTCCACACTCTTCGTCACCCGCATCGCGGTCCAGGCGACGAGCCGGCCGGTCGCCTCGTGGACCATGCCGGTCTGATACGCCCGGAAGCCCCACCGCGTGAACACCTCGTGCTGGCGCCGCAGCCGCTCGGCATCGACCTTCTGCGGCTCGTAGTCGATCTCCCCCGTCGGCGCCTCGACCAGGAACGAGCTGTCGAGCGCGGCGAGGTCCTCGAGGTACTCCTCCGGCGGCTCGTTGCACCACTGCACGACGGCGTAGCCGCCGGACCGGGCCAGACCGTCGGTATACAGGCGGTCGACCGCGCCCTCGTCGAGACCGGCCAGCAGCAGCCGGCGCCTCGCCTCGGTCAGCCCGTTGCTCGCCCCGAACGCCTCGGCGAACCCCCGCGGCGCGGGGCGCGAGGCACTGAACCCGAGCAGGCTCGTGCGGCCGGCGGTCCGAGCGACGCCCGCGGCGTGCCGGTACAGCGCGCGGCCGATCCCCCGGCGCCGATGCGCGGGCCGGACCCGGACCTCGACGTGCGCCTTGTCCAGGTTGTCGTGGCGGGGCAGGTCGAGCTTGACGGTCCCGGCCGGTACGTCACCATCCATCGCCAGGAACACGTGCCGCTCATCCCACGGCGGCGGCACCGTGAAGCTCATGTCGTGCTGGTATCGGCAGTTCTCCGGCAAATCCGGCAGGTCCACGCGCAGCGCGTCGTTGCCGATCTCGAATGCCGCGTCGATCGCCGCCGGGTCATCGGCGCGCACCTCGACGATCTCGAACGGGGATTGGGCCATACCCTCAGGGTCGCCCCGCGCACCAGAGCCCGGCAATCCATTTATGTCGGCGATCGGCCGGAAAGGGCGATCGGCCGGAACGAAGGTCCGGCTGGGGATCTGGACAGGCTCCGGAAATGGTCGAGAGGACGCTCGCCAACACCTCCGGTGTTGTGGTCGCGGGCTCCCACCGACTAATCGGCTCGAGCCTCGCGGCGACACGTCCTCCCGCACCGAGCATCCTGGCGCTCGGGTCTTAAGGCGTCAAGTCCACCACTGAACGCACGGCGCACCATCGGTTACGCTCAGTGTCGATCATCTCCACCAATCGGACGATCCATCCCTCGTCCAAGCGTGGAAGCGCTCTCTCAATCTGAACGCTCGGTAATCGCATCGCCCGAAAAAATCATCCGAGCAGGCCGGCCTCCCGCGCCGACTTCAGCGACGGCTTCACCCGATGGGTGGGGCCAACCAGGTCCGCCACCGCATCGAGGGTCTTGAGCCCGTCGCCGGTGTTGAAGATGACCGTCTCGGCGCTCGGGTCGAGCCGGCCGGACTCGACGAGCTTCTTGAGCACCGCGGTGGTCACGCCGCCGGCCGTCTCGGCGTACACGCCGGTGGTGCGGGCCAGCAGCTGGATGCCCGCGCGGATCTCGTCGTCGTCCGCGTACTCCATCCAGCCGCCGCTGCGGCGCACCGACTCCAGGGCGTAGACGCCGGCCGCCGGGTCGCCGATGTTCAACGACTTGGCGATGCCGGTCGGCTTGACCGGGGTGATGTCGTCGACGCCGTCGTGCAGCGCCTTCGCGATCGGGTTGCAGCCGGCCGACTGGGCGCCGAAGACCTTCCACGGCGTGTTCGGCACCAGCCCGATCTCGACCAGCTCGGCGAACGCCTTGTCGACCTTCGTGAGCAGCTCGCCGCTGGCCATCGGGATGACCACCTGGGCCGGGATGCGCCAGCCGAGCTGCTCGGCGACCTCATACCCGAGCGTCTTGGAGCCCTCGGCGTAGAACGGCCGGACGTTGACGTTGACGAACGCGGTGTCCTCGAACTCGTCGGTCTCGGTCAGCTCCGAGCAGAGCCGGTTCACCTCGTCGTAGGAGCCCTCGATCGCGACGACCTCGCCGCCGTACACCGCGGTCATGACAACCTTGCCCGGCTCCAGGTCGGCCGGGATGAACACGGTCGACGGGACGCCGACCCGGGCCGCGTGCGCGGCGACGGAGTTGGCGAGGTTACCGGTGGAGGCGCAGGAATACCGCGTGAAGCCAAGCGCCCGAGCCGCGGTCAGCGCGACGGAGACGACCCGGTCCTTGAACGAGTGCGTCGGGTTGGCCGAGTCGTCCTTGACCCACAGCTGGGCGGTGAAGCCGAGCTCCTTACCCAGCCCGTCGGCCTTGACCAGCGGGGTGAGCCCCGGGTCGAGCGTGACGCGGGTCTGCGGGTCGACGCCGACCGGCAGCAGCGGCGCGTAGCGCCAGATGTTCTTCGGTCCCGCCTCGATCTGCTCGCGGGTCACCGACGCCAGCGCCGCGGGGTCGTAGCCCACCTCGAGGGGGCCGAAACACTCATAACAGGCGTGCTGCGCGGCGAGCGGGAACGTGGCCCCACACCCCCGGCAGACAAGGTTGCGGGCCGGGGAGTCAGTGAAGACGCTGAGCGTCGAGGTCATGGCGGAGGCCTTCCTCTCATCTTTCCCAAGCACACGGGCGTGCACCGGGACGGATTTGGCACCTACCGCGTCGGACCTCAACATCGAGACACCATTGAGACGCCGCAGGGGTTGCCGGGGCTTCATCGGGCCGTATCCCTCTGCCCCTCTGGATGAGGTATGCAATTGTGGTTGTGCGCTTCAGATGAGTGTAAGGGGCACCACCGGCGCCCGGGTATGAGTCATCTCACGACGTGGGCCCGGCTAGCGTTTCACCCATGCACCCGATCGCGATCGACTGGTTTTCGCGGCGTACGTCCAGCTGGCGGGACTGGCCCGCCGACGAGCTGCTCGACGCGAAGGGCGACACGATGGTGAGCGTCGTGCTGCCCGCCCTGGACGAGGAGCCCACCGTCGGCGAGATCGTGACCGGCATACGGACCCTCGGCCCGATCGTCGACGAACTGGTCGTGATCGACTCCGGCTCGGTCGACCGCACTGCCGAGGTCGCCGCGGCCGCCGGCGCCACGGTCCACCACCGCGACGACATCCTGCCGTCGACGGGCTCCCGCCCGGGCAAGGGCGAGGTGCTGTGGAAGGCGCTCGCGGTCACCAAGGGCGACATCGTCGTGTACGTCGACGCCGACCTCACCGACTTCCGCCCGCACTTCGTGACGGGCCTGCTGGGCCCGCTGCTCGACGACCCGGGCACGCTGATGGTCAAGGCCTTCTACGACCGCCCCCTGCTCGACCTCTCCGCGGCCGGCGGCGGCCGGGTCACCGAGCTCGCCGCCCGCCCGCTGCTCAACGCGCACTTCCCGGAGCTGGCCGGCGTGGTGCAGCCGCTGGCCGGCGAATACGCGGCCCGCCGCACGCTGCTGGAGTCGCTGCCGTTCGCCGCGGGCTACGGCGTCGAGACCGGCCTGCTCATCGACACCTACCGCCGCCACGGCCTGGACGCGGTGGCCCAGGTCGACCTAGGCCAGCGCACCCATGGCCATCAGGACACGGCCGCCCTGGGCCGCATGGCCGCCACCATCGTGCACACGGTCAACGCCCGCGTGTCCCCCGGCAACCCGCTGTGGCCGACCCTGACGCAGTTCGAGCGCCATGACTCCGCGGCCGTACCGCGGGTGACGCCCGTCGCCCACCCGGACCGCCCCCCGATGCGGAGCATCCCCGGCTACTCGCCCGCCTGATCCCCGCGCCGGTTCCTCGGCCACAGCGCGAGCGTGAACGCGGCGACGGCGTGATGTCTTTCACGA
Source organism: Dactylosporangium sp. NPDC000555 (assembly GCF_040300025.1). Classification (NCBI taxonomy): domain Bacteria; kingdom Bacillati; phylum Actinomycetota; class Actinomycetes; order Micromonosporales; family Micromonosporaceae; genus Dactylosporangium; species Dactylosporangium sp. NPDC000555. Next base: position 53,468 of record NZ_JBEPDB010000023.1, read on the forward strand.
CTCGGGGACGAACCGCCACAGCTGGGTCGTGGCGGTGCCGGCGCCCGCGACGGCGAGGGCCAGGGCGGACCACTCCGCGGTGAGCAGCCACCACGGGGTGTCGATGATCGCGACCGGGGCGTCGCCGGTGAGGGAACCCACGAGCAGCGCGGCGGCGACCAGGAGCATGAGCACCAGCAGCAGGACCGAGGTCAGGCGGAGCACCCACACGCCCGTGCGGCCGGGCAGCACGGCCAGCACCACGCTGCCGCCCGCGATCGCGGCGGCGAACGCCGCCGTTATCGCCCCCAGCAGGGTGAAGATCCGGGCGGTCTCCGCCTCGACCGGGCCCCTCGTCAGGTCGGAGCTCTGCGCGAAGTGGGTCCACTGCATGAGATGCGCCTGGTCGTAGTAGAGGCCCGCCGCCAGGGCGGCGAGCCCCACGGCCAAGACGCATGCGCCACCGAGGGCGGATCTCCGCATGGACGAGCACCCTACCCGCCGGTAGGGGGCCGTCCGGCGGCGGTCAGCTCACCACGTCCTTGCGCAGGAAGCGCCACCAGGCGAGGGAGAAGAACAGGGTGGCGTACGCCAGTGCCGCCACACAGCCCTTGACCAGGTCGCCGGTCTGCATAGGGCTGGAGAGCAGGCCCAGCCAGGCGTCGGCGTAGTGGGTCGGCAGCAGGGTGCGCAGGTTTCCCAGCGCGGTGATCTGGTCCAGGATGTTGGACAGGATCTGCAGCAGCACCGCCCCGCCGACGGCGCCGAGCGGGGCGTCGGTCGACACCGACAGCAGAAACGCGAGCGAGGCCACGACCAGCAGCGTCACGCAGAGGTACGCGACGATCTCCATCAGCCGCAGGACCCCCGTGCCCGGCGGGATCTCGCCGCCGATCGGGGCGCTCAGCGGCGCCCAGCCGTAGCGCAGCGTCCCGGCCAGCAGCGCCGTGGCCACCAGCGTCAGGATCGCGAGCAGGCTGTAGAGCAGCGAAACGGCCAGCTTGATGCCGAGCAGACGGGCCCGCGGCACCGGCATCGCCAGGAGGTATCGCAGGCTCCCCCAACTCGCCTCGCCGGCCACGGTGTCGCCGCAGAACAGCGCGACCACCACGACCAGCAGGAAGCCCGCCGAGACCAGCAGCGTGAACAGGGTGAAGTTGGGGCCGCCCGACGTGGCGAGGTCGGACAGGCGGGAGAACTCGCCGCCCGGGCCGCCCTCGTCGCGGTCGTTCGCGCTGTCCAGCTGGAACGCGGCCAGGATGATCAGCGGCAGCAGCACCATGAAGCCCAGCGCCAGCTGGGTGCGCCGGCGGGAGGCCTGCCGGCGGATCTCGGTCCACAGCGAGAGGGTGGCGCCCGGCCGATACCCGACCGCGCCCCCCACCACGTCCGTACTCACGCCGAACCCTCCGCTTCGCTCCGGCAGCGGCGCGAGCTAAACCTGCGCCCCCAATGAGCGGCCACTCCGCTCCGCTCCGTACCGCTCATGCCGAAACCTCCGCTTCGCTCCGGCCACGGCCTGAGCTAAACCTGCGCCCCCAATGAGCGGCCACTCCGCTTCGCTCCGTACCGCTCATGCCGAAACCTCCGCTTCGCTCCGGCCACGGCCTGAGCTA
>NZ_JBEPDB010000023.1:55162-100928 GCF_040300025.1 Dactylosporangium sp. NPDC000555
AACCTGCGCCCCCAATGAGCGGCCACTCCGCTTCGCTCCGTACCGCTCATGATCGCTCCCCACTCGCCTTGGTGTCCCCGCCCACAAGGGAGAGGAACGCGTCCTCCAGCCGCCGGCGCGGCGCGACCCGGTCGATACCGACGCCGGCGCGCACCAGCGCCGCCACCACCTCGGCGCGCGGCGTGCCGTCGATGTCGACGACCAGGCCGCGCCCGCCGGACCAGGCCACCGCGCGCACGCCGGTCAGCTCCTGCAACACCTTCTCGGCGGCGTCCACGTCGGACACGTCGAGCTGCACGCTCGGCGAGTCGCCGACGATGTCCTCGACCGGCCCGGCCGCGACGACCTCGCCCTTGTGCATGACGACCACGTCGGTACAGGTCTGCTCCACCTCCGCGAGCAGGTGGCTGGAGACCAGCACGGCGCGGCCACCGGTGGCGTAGCGTCGCAGCACCTTGCGCATCTCGGCGATCTGCGGCGGGTCGAGCCCGTCCGTCGGCTCGTCGAGCACCAGCAGCTCCGGAAGGCCCAGCATGGCCTGCGCGATGGCGAGCCGCTGCCTCATGCCGTGGCTGTACGTGCGCACCCGCCGGTGCACCGCGGTGCCTAGCCCGGCGATGTCGTACGCCTCGTCGAAGTGCGCGTCGGCGGCGGGCCGGCCGGTGGCCCGCCAGTACAGCTCGAGGTTCTGCGCGCCGGTGAGGTGCGGCAGGAAGCCCGGCCCCTCCACCAGCGCCCCGACCCGCGACAGCACCGGCGAGCCGGGCAGCAGCCGGTGCCCGAAGACGAAGATCTCGCCGGCGGACGGGCGGGTGAGGCCCATGAGCACGCGCAGCGACGTGGTCTTGCCGGCGCCGTTCGGGCCGAGCAGGCCGACGACCTGCCCACGCCGCACGGTGAAGTCCACCTTGGACACCGCGACGAAATTCTTGTACTCCTTGCGCAGCCCCCGCACCACCAGCGGCGTGTCCACGTGCTCGGCGGTCACGCTGCGGTCGATGCGCCGGGCCCGGCGGCGGGCGATCACCAGCACCACGGCGAGCCCGAGCGCGATGGCGGCCACGAGGCCGGCCAGCACGTACCGCCAGATCACGTCGGCGCTGGCGATCGGCGTCCCGGCGATGGCGGGCAGCGTGATCGCGCCGTCGACCGCGACCGAGTACACGACCGGGTCCGGCGGCGACCAGTATCCCGAGTCGGCCGTCGCGACCGTGACCCGCACCCGGCTGCCGGCCTCGAAGCGGTGCACGACCGCGGGCAGGGTGATGGTCACGGGTGCCGCGTCGGCGATGTCCTTCGGCAGACCGGTCAGGTGGACCGGGGCGATCAGCCCGTCCGGGATCGACGGCGTGCCCTTGGCCGGCACGTCGTAGAGCTTCACGAACAGCGTCGCCTCGCCGGTCGGCGACGCCGCCCGGATGCGCACCCTCGGCGCGCCGGCGGTGTCGAGCGCGGCGTCGAGCGGCGCGGACACGAAGTCGGCGTGCTGGCCGGGGATCTCCTGGGACAGGCCGCCGGCGCCGAGCAGGCTCGACAGGCCCGCGATCGGCAGCGACGAGATCGGCGCCGGGTTTCCGTCCGGCGGGTTGGCGATCGGCTGGGCCGGGCCCAGCAGGTCGACGGAGGTGCCGGAGCCGTCGAGGCCGGGGTAGGCGTCGACCGAGGAGGCGGCGGTGACCAGCCCGCGGCCCTGCGCGCTGAGGCCCGCCACGCGCGAGTAGGTGAAGCTGCTGGCGGGCGCCTTGCCGTTGCCCTTGAGGTAGTGGTCGAGCCACTGGCCCGTGAGCTGCCGCAGCCGATCCACCTCGGACTGGGGCCCGGTGCCGCCGTCGTGTCCGCCGGTGAACCACGCCACCCGCACGGGCGTGCCGTTGGCGGCGATGCCGCGCGCGTTGGCGTCGCCCTCGCTCAGCGGGAACAGCGTGTCGATCTGGCCCTGCACGAGCAGCGTCGGCGCCTTGATCTTGTCGAGCACCTGCGACGGCGACGACTTGCGCAGCAGCGCCTCGGCGGCGGGGGTGGCCCGGCCGGTGGTGGCGATGTCGAGGTACGCGTGGCAGATGTCCTTGGCGAAGCGGCCGCACTGCGGGTCGTCGGGGTTCTCGGAGGCCCCGAAGAACCGCCCGGCCCACTGTTTTTTGAAGACCCCGCCGGGCAGGAAGACGTTCACCAGGTCGTTCCACGTGATCATCGGCACAATCGCGTCCACCCGGGTGTCCTGCGCGGCGAGCAGCAGCGACAGCGCCCCGCCGTACGATCCGCCGACCGCCGCGACCCGCGGATCGGTGCCGTCCTTGCGGATGTCGGGCCGGGCCGCGAGCCAGTCGATGAGCCGCTGGGCGTCCTTGACCTCCCAGTCCGGGCTGTTGACGTGGATCTCGCCGGTGGAGCGGCCGAAGCCCTGCGCGGTCCAGGCGAGCACGGCATAGCCGAGGTCGGCGTACTGCTCGGCGTCGCCGCGCACGCTCTGCTTGGTGCCACCGAAGCCATGAGCCAGCAGGACGGCCGGCACCGGGTCGGCGGCGCTCGCGGACTTGGGCAGGTACAGCGTGGTGTCGAGGGTGACCTCGGCCGAGTCGTCCGGCCCCGTGCGCACCGTGATCAACTGGTCGATGGTGCGGAAGCTCTTCGGCTTGGGCGTGACGGCCCAGCCGACCAGCCCCGTCACGAGCACGACCACCACGGCGCCGGCGATGAGCTGGCGCCGGCTGGGGCTCGGCAGGCGAAGTCGCATTGGCCAAACCTACGCACCCGATGTTGCCCGCGACGCAAACACTCAGTCCCTTCACAGCAACGGCTACGCTCGTCTTCGTGTCGGCGACCTTGACGCTCACTGCCAGCCTGCGCCCTGCGGCACTCGACGCCCGCCGAGGGGTCGTGCGCCTGCATCCGGAGGTGATGACCGCGCTCGGCCTGCGCCCGGGCGACCCGATCTCGCTCGCCGGCCGGCGCACGTCGGCCGGGATCGTCGCGGTGGCCGAGCCGGGCGCCAGCCGGGCCCTGCTCTACGCCGACGACCTGGTGCTGGGCAACATCGGGCTGCGCGACGGCGGGCAGGTGGCCGTCGCCGCCGCCCCGCTGCGCGCCGCGCAGACCGTCACCCTGTCCGGCCCCGCCGAGATCATGGCGGTCGTCTCGCCCGAGATGCTGCGCCTGGCCCTGCTCGGCAAGGTCGTCACGATCGGCGACAACGTGTCGCTGCTGCCCCAGGACGTGTCGCTGGGCACCCTGCCAGCGTCCTCGTCGGCGGTGCGGCCGGCGGTACACATGGTGGACCGCGGCCTGGTCGAGGCGGCCCGGCGCAGCCTGTCCAACACCGTCGGCTACGCCTGGACCAGCGCCCTGCTGACCGTCGTCGGCGCCGACCCGGGCCAGGGCGCGCTGGTCACCATGGACACCGCGGTCGGCTGGGAGCACGGCCAGGCCACGCATGCCCCCGGCAGCGTCATGGCCACGCCCGCGTCGGGGCCGGCCGCGGTAGCGGTGACCACGCCGGCGGGCGTGCCGGCGGACGGCGCGCCCGCTGCGGCGGCGCCCACCCTCGACGACCTGCCGGGCCTGCGCGCCCAGGCCGAGCAGCTGATCGAACTGCTGGACCTCGGCTTCCACCACGGCGAGGTGCTGGCCAAGCTCGGCACCACGGTCTCCCTCGGCGTCCTCGTCACCGGCCCGGCCGGATCGGGGAAGTCGGCGCTCGTGCACGCCGTCGGCGGCGAGGTCGGCGCGCAGGTCATCCCGCTGTGGGCGCCGGAGATCGCCGCGCTGACCAACAACGACGCGGCCGGCCGGCTGCGCCGGGCCGCCGACGAGATGCGCGCCCCGGGCCCGGCGATCCTGCTCATCTCCGACGTCGACGCGCTCGTCCCGCGCGACCAGCCGGGGCCGCTGGCCACCGTCTTCCGCCAGCTCCTCGCCGAGCTGATCCGGGAGGGCGAGGCGGTGGTGTGCACCACCAGCCGCCCCGAGACGGTCGACCCCGCCCTGCACTCCCCCGAGCTGCTGGCCCACGAGATCTCGCTGCCGCTGCCCGACGCCGCGCTGCGCCGCGAGCAGCTCGCCGTGCTCACCCGCGGCATGCCGCTCGACGACGACGTACGCCTCGATGAGGTCGCCTCCCGCACCCCCGGCTTCGTCGCCGCGGACCTCGCGGCGCTGGCCCGCGAGGCGGGGGTACGGGCGGCGCTGCGCCACCGCCGCGAGAGCGAGACCCCGCGCGTGCTCATGGCCGACTTCGACGCCGCGCTGGAGGTGGTCCGCCCGACCTCGATGGCGGAGAGCTCCCTGGAGCTGGCGAAGGTCACCCTGGACGACGTCGGCGACATGGTCGAGGTCAAGCAGACGCTCACCGAGTCGGTGCTGTGGCCGCTGTCGTACCCCGACGCCTTCTCCCGCCTCGGTGTGGAGCCGCCGCGCGGCGTGCTCCTCTACGGCCCGCCCGGCTGCGGCAAGACGTTCCTGGTCAAGGCGATCGCCGGCACCGGCAAGGCCAACGTCCTCTCCGTCAAGGGCGCGGAGCTGCTGTCGAAATGGGTCGGCGAGTCCGAGCGGGCCGTGCGGGAGCTCTTCCGCCGTGCCCGGGAGGCCGCCCCCACGCTCGTCTTCCTGGACGAGGTCGACGCCCTGGCGCCGATCCGCGGCCAGGCCACCGACGGCGGCACGACCGACCGGGTCGTGGCCGCCCTGCTCACCGAGCTCGACGGCGTGGAGTCGCTGCGCAACGTGGTGGTCATCGGCGCCACGAACCGGCCCGACCTGGTCGACCCGGCGCTGCTGCGCCCCGGTCGCCTGGAGCGCCTGGTCTTCGTGCCGCCCCCGGACGCCGACGCGCGGGCCGAGATCCTGCGCGCCGCCGCGAAGTCGGTGCCGCTCGCCCCCGACGTCGACCTGAAGTCCCTGGCGATCTCGCTGGACCGCTTCTCGGCCGCGGACTGCGCGGCCCTGATCCGCGAGTCGGCCCTGGCCGCCATGCGCGAGTCGCTGGACGCCACGGAGGTGACGGCGACACACGTCGAGCTGGCCCAGGAGCGCGTCCGCCCGTCCCTGGACCCGACGCAGGTGGCCTGGCTGGCGAACTACGCGGAGCAACAAAAGGCCCGCTGACAGCGCCGCGATTCGAATGGGCCGTGAGACCAGCGGGGTTAGCGGCGGCGGGTGCGGGAGGCGCGCAGGCGGCGCAGGCGCTGGATCAGCGTCGCGTCGTGTGCCAGCGCCAGCGGGTCGTCGAGCAGCGCGTTGAGCAGCTGGTAGTAGCGCGTCGCGCTCAGCCCGAACGTGTCGCGGATCGCCTGTTCCTTCGCGCCCGCCTGGCGCCACCACTGCTTCTCGAACGCCAGGATCCGCTTGCCGCGCTCGTCCAGCTCGGCGGGCTCCTCGGCGACGGCGATGTCCCGGGGCGCCCCGGCCTCGTCGTCCGCGGGCTCGTCACCGTCGACGAAGTCGTCGACGATCTCTGTGGACGGCTGGGCCGGGACGCGCGCAGCGGCGAGGTCGTCGCGCTTCATCGTCCCTCCTGGCAGCTCATCCGGTACGGGTGATACGCCCCAACCCTAGTTGCTCGCACCCACGATCACCCACCCCACAAGGCGCGCGGCACGCCGGGTGTGAGACGGGCGACGCCGGGTAGGGGGCCGGGTGTCGCACACGGACCTGGCGATCCTGTTGCTGCTCGCGCTCGTCGGCCTCTACCGCCCGGTCGGCGCCGGATCGTCGTACGCCGCACTGCTGCAGCCCTTCGACGACGGGCAGCGGCGCCGGCTCGCGGTCGGGTTGTTCCTCGGCGTGGCCGGCGTCGCGGTGGTCACGCTGCTCGTCGTCGAGCCGCTCCTGGAGCTGCTCGGCCTGCCCGCCGCCGCCCTGTCGGCCACCGGTGGCATCACGCTCATGATCGCCGCGCTGCCGCTGATGCTCGGCCGCGCCGCCGAACCCGACCGGCAGGTGTCGGCGCCGTCCGGCAAGAGCTGGCGGCAGGTGGTCGTCATGCCGCTGACGTTCCCGCTCACGATCGGCGGCGCCGCGATCGCCGTGCTCATCGGCTTCCGGGCCGAGTCCCACGGGCCCGTCGGCGTGCTCGCGCTGATCGCCGCCGCGCTGCTCTACGCGGCGGTGACCGGCGTCTGCGTGCTCGTCGCCGGGCGGGCCGGTCGCGGGCCGGCCGACCGCGCCCGCGCAGTGCAGGACCGCGTCGCCGGAATGCTGCTCACCGCGATCGCCGCGACCCTCCTGGCCAGCGGCTTCACCCGGCTGGTCGCGTCAGTCCTGCACGGCCTGGGACAACACGGCCACTGAGACCGGCTGGTCGCGTCAGTCCTGCACGGCCTGGGACAACACGGCCGCTGAGAAGATGTCCGACTCGGGCGACTGGGACGCGCTCGCCGTCCTCGACGAGCTGGCGCGCGTCAGGCGGTGACGATCTTCACGCCCGCCCCGCGGAAGGCGTCCAGCGTCGCGTTGGTCGCGTTGGAGTCGGTGACCAGCGTGTCGATGCGGTCGATCGGGCAGATCCGGGCGAACGCGTGACCGCCGAGCTTCGAGCTGTCCGCGATGATCACGACCCGCCGGGCGCGGGCGACCATCAGGCTGTTCATGGCGGCCTCGCCCTCGTGATGGGCCGCGGCGCCGAGCGTCACGTCGAGCGCGTCGACGCCCAGCAGGGCGATGTCGAGGGTCACGTCGCGCAGGATGTTGCCGCCGAGCGGGCCGACGAGCTCGAAGGACTGCGGCCGGACCACGCCACCGGTGACGACGATCTTCATCCGGGAGCGGACCAGCAGCTCGTTGGCGATGTTCAGGGCATTGGTGACGACGGTGAGCTGCGCGTCGTCGACGCCGCCGGTGAGCTCGGGGCGCACCGCGAGGGCGCGGGCGACCTCGGTCGTGGTGGTGCCGCCGTTGAGCGCGACCACCATGCCCGGGGCGACGAGGGCGGCGGCGGCCGCGCCGATGCGCTGCTTCTCGGGGGCGTGCTTGGCCGTCTTGTACCGCAACGGCAAGTCGTAGGACACCCCGTTGGCCACGGCGCCGCCCCGGGTACGCGTGATCATCTGCTGCTGCGCGAGCTGGTCGAAGTCGCGGCGGATCGTCGCCTGCGACACGTCGAGCCGCTCGGCGGCGTCCTCCACGCTGATCCGCCCACTGTCGGTGAGGATCTCAAGGAGCGCGTTCCAGCGCGCATACCGATCCACGCGACCCCCCTCCCCTGCGCGTACGGTGCGAGATGTGTGCACAATAATGCTCGAAACGGCGGGTAAACGCAAAGGCAACTGCTCAAATTGGCCGGAGAGCAGGATTGCCAGCCAATCCCAACGATGCGCAATGTTGCGCGAACGTGCCAGGTTTGATGCCATAACGATCAGCCAGCCGATCACCCCGAGATCATCGAGGATGAACCGCACATGACGCAGACCGTGATTGCCCTCGATGTGGGGGGCACCGGGATCAAGTGTGCCCTGGTCGGCGCCGACGGCGACACACTGCACACGGTCCAGCACGCGGAGCGGCACCCGACCGGGGCGGACCGCGGCGCGGAGGCTGTGATCGAGACCATCCTCGGCATCGCCGAGGGGCTCGCCGCGACGGCACGCGCGAAGGGCCTGGAGCCGGTCGGCGCCGGGCTGGTCGTGCCGGGGGTCATCGACGAGGCCAACGGCGTCGCGGTCTGGGCGGCGAACGTGGGCTTCCGTGACGTACCGCTGCAGGCTCTTCTGGAGCAACGCCTCGGGCTGCCCGCGGCCCTCGGTCACGACGTGCGCGCCGGCGGCCTGGCCGAGGCGCGGCTGGGCGCCGGGCGCGGACACGACTACGTCCTGGTCATCCCGATCGGCACCGGCATCGCGGCGGCCAACGTGGTACGCGGCCAGGTGTACACCGGCGCGCACGGCGCCGGCGGCGAGATCGGCCACATCGTCGTGCGCCCGGGCGGCCCGCGGTGCGGCTGCGGCCAGCGCGGCTGCCTGGAGGCGATCGCCTCGGCGTCCGCGGTCGGCCGCCGATACTCCGAGCAGGCCGGCCGCCCGGCCACCGCCGAGGAGGTCGCCCGCCTGGCCGCCGAGGGCGAGCCGACCGCGGTCGCCGTCTGGCGCGAGACGATCGACGCGCTCGCCGACGGGCTGATGACCGGCATCGCGCTGTTCGACCCGGCGGTGATCGTGCTCGGCGGCGGCCTGGCCGAGGCCGGCGAGGCGCTACTGGCCCCGCTTCGCGAGGGCGTGCACGCCCGCGTGACCTTCCACCGCGAGCCGGCCATCACCCGCGCCGCGCTGGGCGACGAGGCGGGCTGCCTGGGCGCCGCCCTGATCGCGCTGGACAACCTGATCACGAAGGGGAACAACTGATGACCGTGGTGTCCGGGGTCCGGGTGGTCGCGGGCGACCGCGTCATCGACGACGGCTTCGTCCGCATCGAGGGCGACCGCATCGCCGAGATCGGTTCGCTGGGCACCACGACGCCGGGCAGTGCGCCGGAGCCCGACGCGTCGGCCGGCGTCGTGGTGCCCGGCTTCGTCGACATCCACGTCCACGGCGGCGGCGGCGCGACCTTCACCACCGGTGACCCGGACGAGGCCCGCAAGGCCGCCGCGTACCACCTGGGCCACGGCACCACGACGATGCTGGCCAGCCTGGTGACCTCGCCGCCGGAGCTGATGCTGAGCGCCACCAAGGCGTTCGCACCGCTCGTGGCCGAGGGCGTGCTCGCCGGCATCCACTTCGAGGGCCCGTATCTGTCGCAGGCCCGCTGCGGCGCGCAGAACCCGGCCCACCTGCGCCACCCGTCCCTCGACGAGATCGGCGCGCTCATCGAGGCTGGCGAGGGCGCGGTACGCCTGGTCACGATCGCCCCCGAGCTCCCCGGCGCCCTCGACGCGATCCGGCTGCTGGTCGCCCGCGGGGTCGTCGCCGCGATCGGGCACACCGACGCCACGTACGAGGAGACCCTCGCCGGCATCGAGGCCGGGGCCACCGTCGGCACCCACGTGTTCAACGGCATGCGCCCGCCCCACCACCGCCAGCCCGGCCCGGTCTTCGCGCTGCTCGGCGCGGCCGGGGTGGTCTGCGAGTTCGTCGCCGACGGCATCCACCTGCACGACGGCACCCTGGCCTTCGCCGCCTCCGTCACCGGCCCGGCCCGCGCCGCCCTGATCACCGACGCCATGGCCGCCGCCGGCATGCCCGACGGCACCTACGAACTCGGCGGGCAGAGCGTCGACGTCGCCGGCGGCGTGGCCCGGCTGACCCGCGACGGCGCGATCGCCGGCAGCACGCTCACGATGGACAGCGCCTTCCGCCGCGCGGTGGGCGCCGGGCTGTCGCTGGCCGCCGCCTCGCGCATGGCCTCGGCCACCCCGGCCGGCGCGATCGGCCTGGCCGAGGAGCGCGGCGCGCTGCGCATGGGCGCCCGCGCCGACCTGGTCCTGCTCGACGACGCGCTGAGCGTCCGGCGCGTCATGCGCGGCGGTCAGTGGGTGTCGTAGAAGGGGCCGGCCCAGCCTGAGCTGGTCAGGCGTGAGCCCAGCGGGATCGCGTCCCACGGTGCGCGCCGCAGGATGCGGTCCAGGAACAGGCCCAGCATCAGGGCGGCGAGCCCGTCGGTGATCCAGTGGAAGCTCAGGTACGTCGTGGTGAACAGCAGCACCAGCGGGACCGCGTAGCGGATCGCGGCCACCAGGCGCCGGCTCAGCACGCCGGCCAGCAGGGTGCCCAGCACGCCGTACCAGACGATGGCGTTGACCACGTGGCCCGACGGGTACGACATCCCCGTGTCGATGTGGAACAGGTATTCGGGATGGGCGACGTCGTGGTCGCTCGCCGCCGTGCGGTCGGTCCAGATCTTCAGCGGGCCGATGGTCACGTAGGTGATCACGAAGGCGCCGGCGACCAGCAGGAACGGGCGTATCGTGTGCCGGGCCCGGGCCAGGACGAACGCCGTGATCAGGGCCAGCGGGGTGAGGAGTATGCCGCCCTGCCCGAGCTTGTTGAAGATCCGCAGCGTGGCGTCGGCCCAGCCGGGGCGGTGCACGTCGACGAAGTCGCGGACGGCCAGGTCGAGGCCCAGCAGCGGGGTCTTCGCGGCGAGCAGGATCGTGATCGCCGCGAAGCCCGCCACCAACAGCGCGTCGAGCCACCAACCTGCGGGACGGACCGGTCGTAACTCAACGCGCACGAGGGGAACGGTACCCGAGCGCCGCCGACCGCTATGCCAGGCCGCGCAGGTGGGCGGCGATGCGGTCGATGCGCACGCCCGAGTTCGGGCAGCCGCCGAAGTGGTGCAGGCCGATGACCTTGTTGGTGCGCCGGGAGATCACCGGAGAGCCGGACGAGCCGCCGTCGGTGTCGCAGTAGTACGACAGGTCGGTGTTCGCCGCGTAGCCGTGGTAGGACGGGTTGCTGACCGCGCAGTTGCCGCTGTGCTCGGTGCTGTCCTGCATCGTGATGACCCTCGGCGCACCGCGCGGGTGCTGCGGGATGTAGAGCTCCTCGCCGCGCACCGGCGCGCGGTCGTCTATCTCCAGGTATCCGAACTGCTGGATCTGGTTGAAGTCGCGGACGCTGAACAGCGTGTAGTCGAGGATCTCGTCGGTGGCGAGCACCTGGTCGCCCATGACCTTCGTCGGGTGCAGCGTGGTGCCGCCGTCGCAGCGTGCGCACTCGTAGTTGAACCACACCTCGGTGTTGCGCGCCTCGCGGGTCGTCGTGAAGCAGTGGTGGTTGGTCAGCATGCGGTTGCGCGTGCCGACGCGCCAGGCGGTGCACAGCTCGACGCCGTTGATGAGGATCCGCGCCACCGGCTTGGAGTTGGCGTACGCGACCGGGTCCGACGACTTGTAGCAGGCCGCGTTCGCCGTCTCGTCGGTCCGCCCGCAGATGCTCTCCTCGCGCGGCGCGGCGGCGCGGGCGGTGCGCCGGTCCGCGTCGGATCTCGCGCGCTCGGCGGGGGTCTGGCCGCGGGCCACCTTGTCGACGGTCACGCCCAGGCTCGCCAGCCGGGACCGGATGCCGAACACGTCGTCGTCGGCCTTGCGCACCCGCACGACAGCGCGGTCGCCGGAGACCGACATCGACCAGTTGTCCGCGTCGCCGAGATCCTTCGAGGTGTACTCGTACTGCTCGCTCCCGCCGGCGTCGCTCACGACCACTCGATCGCCGGCCTCGAGCGCGATCCGCGAGAAGTGCACCTTCACGTAGTCCGCGCCCGGGTACGTGAAGGTGCGGCTGGCGGTGCGCTCGATCGCGCCGGCGGACACCGACTCCAGCACGCCGGCCGGCTCCGCGCCCGGCTCCCGCAGCCCGGAGACGTCGCGGTGCAACCGTAGCTGCGGCGCGCTGGCCGGCGCCTGCTGCACCGGCCGGGACGCCCCCATGGCGACCCCCGCCCCGGTGAGTCCGAGCAGGGCGCATACCCCCGCCACGAGCAACGACCTACGCCGCATGAGCGCGTCCTCCCGATGGGTTCGCAAGAAGAAACGCCCGCACTGTTTGTGCTAAATCGGGCGATCCGCCCATTCAACGAGCGATCTCGCCGGTAGGGCTCGGGAATTCACCGGGATCCGTCGACCGTCCCGCCGGTCCGAGCCAACAGGTTGGCGAGTCCCAGCCGCGTCGTTGCCACGGTCAGCAGATCGTCGGCGCGCAGGACATAGGCGGCCGGCGGCGCCCAGACCGTCTGGCGGTCCTCGTCGGTCGCCACGGCGAGCACCCGGACCCCGCCGGCCTCCTGGGCCGCGGCGACCGGGCGGCCGTCTAGCTGCGAGCCGGCGCACACCGGCACCTCCGCCAGCAGCAGCACCCGGCGGTCCACCGGGATCGTGCCGATGACCTCGCGCTCGAGGAGGGCGGCGGCGAAGGCGGGCGCGGCGAGGTACGACACGCTCCGCGAAGCGGTGATGCCGAAGGCGCGCTGGACACGGTCGGCGAACCGGCCGTCGAACAGCCGCAGGACGACCCGCAGGTCGGGCTTCAGCGCCCGGCCCTCCAGCGCCGCCGCCAGGTTGGCCTGGTCGTCGGTGGAGACCACGACCAGGGCCCGGCAGGTGTCCACGGACGCGGCCCGCAGGGTCTCGGGGCTGCTCGCGTCGCCCACGATGATCGGCACGCCGCGCTCCCGCGCCGCCTGCGCACCGCGGGCGTTCTCGTTGCGGTCGATCATCACGACCGGCACGCCGAGGTCGACGAACGCGTGCATGACCCGGGTGCCCACGTTGCCCAGCCCGACCACGACCACATGATTCGACACCGGCTCACGCAGCCGGCCGAGCGCGATGGCGAGCCGCGCGTTGACGACGGCCTCGACGACCGCGGCCGTGATGACCGGGATCAGCGCCACGTTGACCAGGCCCAGCAGGGTGGTGACCAGCTTCTCCGGCCAGTGCGACTCCAGATCGGGGCTGGCGCCGGTCAGCTCCGACAGCAGCGTCACGTAGGCGGCGTCCCACCAGGTGACCTGCTTGTAGTGGGCGATGACGGCGGTGCCGATGGCGAGCACGGCCAGCAGCACCGCCGCGGTGACCCACAACCGGCGGCTGACCAGGCCGCGCAGGGTGCGCACGGGGCTGTGCAGCTGGCGGCGCCACCAGCGCCGCAGCCCGTCACGACGCGCCCGGCCTCGCGGTTCGAGCCGCTCGTCCCGGGCGAGGACCGTGGTGCCGCGTTCGCCGTTGGCGACGGCGAGCACCAGGTCGGCTTGCCCTTCCGGCAGCAGCTCGGGCTCGTCTGTGCCGTCCGTGCGGGCCAGCCCGCAGACCACGTCGTCGGGGCGCACCTCGGTGCGGCGGGCGACGAACAGCGTGCGCTTCGCGACCCGCACGTGCACCGGGGCGACCTCGCCGAGCGCCTCGGAGGCGAACGCGGGCGCGGCCATCTGGGCGTCGGAGAGCACACGCACGTCGGCGAAGTTGCGCCGCACGCTTTGTCCGAGTCGCAGGTTGAACATCCGGATGACCAGCCGGATCCTGCTGTTGACCTCCTGCGCCTGCAGTGCCGCGTCGAGGTTGCCGATGTCGTCCTGCTTGACCAGCGCGAGCGCGTCGGCGCCGGCGAGGTCGGCGCGCTCGAACGCCTCGGTGTCGGGCCGCTCGGCCTCGACCAACCGGCCGCCGTGCTCGGCGAGCAGCCGCTCGATCTCGGGCCCGTGCCGCCGCCCGGCGCTGGGCAGGATCGCCGTCACGTGCACGCCGTACTGCTGGATCAGCTCCTCGATCAGCCGCAGCGCCAGCGGGTCGTCGCCGCAGACCACGACCCGCTTGACCGGTGCGTGCACGACGTGCCGCTCCGCCTGGCCTTCCGCCCTGCCGCCGGGCTCGATCGACCACGGACGGGTGATCGCCTGAACGCGTGGAAGATTGCCGCGCAGTCGCCTCATCAGCCACGACTCGGACGTCACCGGGCGATCCTAACGAAGATCACCAGTTGCCGATGCCCGCCCGGCCTCGTTGGACCCGGCGAATCGCATTGTCGACCAGATGGGTTTTCGAGGATGAACACGTGGTTTCGCCGGACGGTAGGCACCGTCGGCATCGCCGGCGGCATGCTGCTGCTCGGCGCCGGCGCAGCACACGCCGATGACACCGCATTGGCACCCGGCCAGCTGGACGATCTCTTCTCGCCCGCCGGCGGCCCGAACAACCAGTCGCTGCAACTGCAGGCGCACAGCGATCGCATCGACACGAGCGCCGCCTTGACCGCGGAGAACGGCCAGCACGCGACGTCGACGGCGCTGAGCACCGACCGGCTCATCGGCCGCCAGATGCCGGGCGTGCTCGACGGGCTGCCGCTGTCGGGCCTGGTGCCGACCGACAGCCTGAGCGGAATGTCGATCGCCGACACCTCCACCGCGTTCCCGGCGGCGCCGAAGCCGTCCCCGCGTCCCGCCCGGGCGGCGGCGGAGTCCCTCCCGCTCATCGGCGGCCTGCCCCTGCTCGGCAACGGCCTGCCGGTGCACGGCACGCTGAACCCGGTCGACGACTACGCCATCCCGCTCGGCGCCCCCGCCACGGAGGCCAACGGCCTGCCGCTGGTGGGCGACCTGCCGTTGGGCGGCAGCGACGTGCTCAAGAACGACTCGGTGACTGGCATCCCGGTCATCGGCGGCATTGGCCCGACCCCGGGCGTGAGCACCACGGCCGTGGCGAATCGCCTGGTGCCCACGACGGGCGCCCTGCCACAGGCCGCGAGCCAGCTGCCGTTGCTCACCGAGAAGGCGTACGCGCCGAAGCACTCGACGGCGTACAGCCCCCGTCACGCCCAGGAGGAGGCCCTGCCCCTGGTGACGGGCCTGCCCGCGGTGGGCGGCCTGGCCGGCGGTGTGCTCCCGCTGTTCAGCGGCATCGTCGGCTGACCGCGGCCCGCCGAGTTCTCCGGAAATATCCAGCCGTCAGCGGCCGGATATTTCCGGATCCGCCCCACGGAAAGCTACCGCCGCAACGGCGCTCCGGCCTCGTGGAGGTGGCGCAGCGCCTGGGCGTAGGAGTCGACGAACGTGGCCGAGTGGTACAGCACCCCGACCTCGGCGCAGAACCGCTCGACGATCGGCTGGGCACGGCGCAGGTTGGGCGTGGGCATGTTCGGGAACAGGTGGTGCTCGATCTGGTAGTTCAGGCCGCCGAGCACGACGTCGAGCCAGACGCCGCCGCGGACGTTGCGCGACGTGAGCACCTGCTTGCGCAGGAAGTCGAGCTCGTCGGCGGCCGTGAGCACCGGCATGCCCTTGTGGTTGGGGGCGAACGTGAGGCCGAGATACAAGCCGAACAGCCCCTGGTGTACCGCGATGAAGGCGATCGCCAGGCCCGGCGAGAACAGCAGGAACGCGGCGGCCACGTAGGCGGCGAAGTGGCCGTACAACAGCGCCGACTCGAGCCGGCGACGCTTCACCGTGCCGAGGGCGCGGGCGCTCTGCACGTGGAGGTTGAAGCCCTCGAGCAGTAGCAGCGGGAAGAACAGCAGCGCCTGGTGGCCGCCGATCAGCCGGGCCGGGCCCCGCGCCCGCTCGGCCTGCCGCGTGGACCAGACCAGGATGTCGGGCGCGACGTCGGGGTCGTGGTCCTCGTGGTTGGGATTGGCGTGGTGGCGCGTGTGCTTGTTCATCCACCAGCCGTAGCTCATGCCGATGCCGGCGTTGCCCGCCAGGATGCCCAGCGCCTCCGACCAGCGACGGCCCTGGAAGACCTGTTTGTGGGCGAGGTCGTGGGCGACCAGGGCGACCTGCGCGTACGCGACGGCGAGGACGACAGCGAACCACAGGCTGTGGGTCGCGGCCACGCCCACCCAGCCGCCGATGTAGAGGGCGGTCACGAGGGTGAGCCGGATCGCGTAGTACGCGGGGCGCCGGTCGAGCAGCCCGGCCGCGCGGATCCGCTTGGACAGGACGGCGAAGTCGGTTGCCTTCTCCGCAGAGACCAGAACTGTCATGCCACTCAGCATCCCGAACCGGCCGCCGAAGATCGAACCTGTCAGCCCCCGGGCTGCATGGTGGGGCTGGCCCCACCCCTAGCGGGCGGCGTGGGCGCCACACACCCACACCGCGGCGCCTAGGCTTTGTCAGGTGCCAGTGCTCATCGGCTCCTACGCGGACCAATACTCGACCTACGACGACGACTTCAAGCCGCTCGCGCCGCCCGTCCGGACGCCCGCGCCCAGCTTCCTGGCCGTGGGGTCCACCGGGATCCGGTACGCCGTCGGCGAGCTCGAAGGCGGCGAGGTCTCCGCCTTCACCCCGGGCGGCGAGCTCATCAACTCCCTACCCACCGGGGGCGGATCCCCGTGCCACGTCGTGGCCGCCGGCGACCACCTGCTCGTGGCCAACTACGCCACCGGCAGCGTCGCGGCGTTCGCGCTGCGCCCGGACGGCGGCCTGGACCGGCGCACCGACCTGGCCCAGCACGCCGGCGCGAGCGTGGTGCCCGACCGGCAGGAGGGTCCACACGCCCACCAGATCACGGTCCGCGGCAGCATGGTGCACGTCGTCGACCTCGGCATGGACGCGATCGTGCACTACCGCCTGGCGCCCGAGGGCCGGCTCGAGCACGTGCGCACCACGACGGTGCAGCCGCTGGGCAGCGGGCCCCGGCATCTCGTGTTCCACCCCGACGGGCGGGTCTTCGTCGCCAACGAGCTGGCGTCGACCGTCTCGACGTACACCTCTGGCTTCGAGCTGCTCGACGTGAAGCCCTCGTGCCTCGTTCAGCCGGTCGGCGACAACTTCCCGAGCGAGCTGGCGCTCTCCCCCGACGGGCGGCGGCTGTACGTCGCGAACCGCGGCAACGACACGATCACCACGTTCTCGGTCGAGGCCGACGGGCTGCTGCCCATCGACGAGGTCTCCACCGGAGGCACCTGGCCCCGTCACTTCGCGATGCTCGGAGCGCGGCTGTGCGTGGCCAACCAGCACTCGGGGACGGTGGCGCTGCTCGAGCTCGATCCGGAGACCGGCGTGCCGCACCCGGCCCGCGTGGTGCTGGAGCACCCGTCGCCGAGCATGGTGATCTCGATCGATCGGTAATCCCTGGGCGAGATGTGGGATGAGGCGGCACCGAGCCCTTGCTGAACCGGCGTTCAGTGCCGCACCATCGATCCATGGGTGAGCTGTTGGCGCTGCCCAAGACGGGCGACGTGTTCGAGGACGTGCGGGGCGGCGACCGAACCATGCGGGTGACGTGTCATCCGCAGCGCGGCACGGTCGTGGTGTCGCTGTGGGTGGACAAGATCTGCCGGGCGTCGTTCCAGCTCGCCGAGGCCGACCTGCCGCGCCTGCAGGAGGCGCTGGCGGGGATGCACTTCGAGGCGCCCCCGGAAGAAGCCTTCGACAACACGCGGCCCGGCCCGGAGGCCCTGCCCGAGACGGCCTGACGCGCTCAGGCGATCTCGGTTGTGAGCGCCAGCTTCTCGGCGGTCTCGGAGCGGGAGTTGCGGCTGCGCTGGCGCGGCACCCGCGGCTTCGGCGCGATGGTCGCGGTGGTGATCGACGCGGTGATGCCGGCCCGGCGGGCCGCGTCGAGGGTGTCGCGCAGCTCCGCGGCCTCCTCGGCGACCTCGGCCGCCTCCTGGGCGAGGGCGGCGGCGGCCACGACCGCGACGTCCGCGTCCTTGACCGCGGCGCGCTCGGCGTCGGCAGCCGCCTCGTAAAGCCGGCGGGCCCGGCTCTCCACGGTGCGGCGCAGCTCGACCTCGCGGGCGGCCAGCTCCTGCAGCGGGTCGGCGCCGACGACGCCCTTGAACACCTGCTCCAGCGCGTCGACGGTGATGTCGCCGCGCTTGAACGCGTCGAGCGCGGCGCGGGACACCTCGTGCTTGGCGTCCTCGTCCTGCGCGCTCGCGGGCAGCTCGGAGGAGTCGTGCCCCGCGGCGCGCAGCGCGTCCTGGTAGGCCTTCTGGGCCACGTCGAACCTCGCCCACGCGTGCTCGCGGGCCGCCTGGGCGGCGGCGCTGCGAGCCTGCGCCTCCGCGACGGTGACCTGCGCGCGCTTGGCCGCAGCGGCAGTCGCGGCGGCCTGACGGATGAGCTCGCCGGCCTCGGTGCGCAGCCGGGCGCGCTCGGCCGGGCTCAGGCCCTCCTGGGCCGCCGCGATGGCGGCCCGGCGGTCGTTGCGGTTGATCCGGTAGAGACTCCAGCGCGTGAAGAAGCCCGCGAGGAGCACGAAGAGGACGATGAACACCATCAACGCCAGCCACAGGACGATGGCGCCCGTGACCGGGTCAAGACCCAGGATGCCTCGGCCCCCGGTGAGGGTCCACGGCATGTCACGGGGTGATTGTGCCAACGTGGTGGGGGTGTGAAGGGCCACGGCGCGACCTCCGGCTGTGCGTGTCGCTACAGAGTAGTCGTCGTCAACGAGGCCGGTCATCCCATCGAACGGTGACTATCAGCCGAAGCTGCGTACACGAATAGTCACGACCATGCAAGAAAGCCCCGCTCATCGGCGCGTCGCGCGGTGCGTCGCGGTCGCACTCCGTGGCGATCATGAGGAATATGTCGACGACTTGTCATCACATCGTGATCGGACGGGAATTTCGGTGTACGCCCGCCGGGGGATCGCCATCGTCCGCGCCGTGTGCTTGGACGGTAGCGGCCCGAAAACGTGGTGAGGGCGACCACCATCTCGGTGGTCGCCCTCAGCTCGGTGGTGACGCCGGCCCTTCAGGAGCGGCGCAGCCGGACCACCGCGACCGCGGTGAACCCGGCCGCGACGGCGAGCGCCGCCAGCCCCCATAGCCAGAGGCGGGACGACGGCTCGGACGGCGGTGGCGGCGCGGCCCGCGCCGCCGGCGACGGCGGGCTCTGCGCCGGCCGGGCCTCGACCACCGCCTCGGCCCGCACGGAGTCCGGCGCGGTGACCACGACCGTCCAGTGACCCGGCGAGAGCACCGGGCCGGAGGAGTAGAAGCCGCGACCCTCGTCGGCCGGGTTGAGCTGGATCGGCCCGACCGTCCGGCCGCCCTCAGCCGTTGCGGTGAGGACGAGCCGGACGACCGTCTCGGTGGGGCGGCCGTCCGCGCCGAACGCGCGGACGGTCACCCCTGTCGCACCGTCCCCCGCGACCTCCAGTTGGAGGCCGCCGGAGACCGGCGCGAGCAGGCCGAGCACCATCAGGAGGGATAGAACCCTCACAGTTTGCCGTTCTTCTTCAACCGGCTCGGGTCCTCATCGACCCGTCCCGTGCCCTGCAGCGACTTGCCGTTGTTGGCCTTGACGCCGGCCTGGTCGGGCGGCGTGCCGCCCAGCCGGATCGTCATCGCGTCGGCGTCACGGATCAGTGCGCTGCGGATCTCGGCCTCGGGCACCAGGGCCGGCGTGATGAGCGCGCGGAAGGCCGCGAGCTCCTTGAGGGCCTTGGCGTCGTTGCCCTTCGCCTCGAACTTGCGGACCGTGGCGAGAGAGTCCGAGAGCTGGTTGTACGCCTTGTTCGTCAGCCGGCTGGTCGCCTTGAACCGGTCGAGCAGGTTCTGCATGTCCCGGAGCGAGGTGGTGACGAAGAACGTGACCGTGGTGGTGGTCGCGTTCCCGGCGTTGTCGGTGCCGGTGACGCTCAGCTGGTGCATACCGAGGTTGAGCTGGTACATCGCCTGCAGGGTGCCGGTCTGGTAGGCGCCGCCATCGAGCGAGCCGACGACCGACTTCATCCCGGACGTGGCGTCGATCGCCTGCCACGTGACCCGGACGTCCTGGCTGTCGCCGTACAGCTGCCCGTCGGCGAGGCCGGCCACGATGACGGTCGGCGCGGTCCCGTCGATCTTCAGGATGGCCGACTTGAGCGTCTCCACGTTGCCGGCCGCGTCGGTCGCCTTGTAGAGCAGCTCGTGCTGGCCATCGCCGGTCACGTTGACCGGCGCGGTGTACGGCGTCCAGGCGCCGCCGTCGAGCGACCACTGGATTCCTGCGACACCGGAGCCCGAGTCGGTCGCGGCGAGCGCGACCGGCGTGGCGCCCTTGTGCCAGCCCGCGTCGGTGGCCGGCGCGAACGTGGCGGTGGTGACCGGCGCGGTCGCGTCGATCTTCACCTCCTGGACCTTCGCCTCGGACGTGTTGCCCGCCTTGTCCGACGCGCGGTACCGGACCTGGTGCGTGCCGTCCCCGCTGAGCGGGATCGGCTCGGTGTAGGTGCTCCAGGTCGTGGCCGAGTCCACCTGGTACTCCACCTTGTCGACGCCCGAACCGGCGTCGGTGGCCGCCAGCGTGACGGTGACCGGGCCGTTGTAGAAGCCACCGGCCTGCGTGCCCTGAACGGTCGCGGTCGCCACCGGCGGTGTCGTGTCCACGGCCCCCGTCGTCAGGCGGAAGTAGTCGAACGAGGCCGGCTTCGACGCGGTCTGGCCCGCGCCGAGGGTGTAGACGCCCACCTTGGCGTTGGTACCGACCGCCGCGTTGGTGAGCGTGCCGACCGTCGTCCAGGTGGTGCCGTCCGCGGAGTAGCTGCCGGTGTAGGCGTTACCCACCTTGGCGATGCGGAAGTACCACACGCCCGAGGTCAGGTTGTTCACGTTCGGCTGCGGATTCTGCACCGCGGCGCCGATCTCGCTGCGCAACTCGATCCGCCGCACCAGCGCCTGGCCGGCCTGGTTGTCGGCGACGTAGTCGATCTTGACGTAGTTGTCGTCGTCGACGTACACGATCAGGCCGCCCTGCTGGTACTGCTCGTTGAACGCCGAGCCGTCCACCTTGGTCTCGATGGTGAAGTCGCCGTTCGGAGCCTTTTGCAGGATGAAGTTCTTCGGACCGGTGTTACCGGTGCCATAGATGTCGCCGTTCGGGACATCGATCTGCAGGGCGCCGTTCAGCATGCGGTACCCGGTCGGGTCCTCCCGCACGATCGCGTTCCACCGGCAGTGGTCCAGTGTGGACGAATTGAACTCGTCGCTCGGGTCCACATTGGCCGGTGGGGTGTCGGGCGAGATCTGGAACCAGTCGAACAGCGCGTCCACGACCGGCGCCGTGGTGCCGCCGTTGAGCGCGAACAGGCCGACCCGCGGGTTGGTGATGCCGGCCAGCGCCGCGGCCCGCCCGACCGGGACGAACGTGGTGCCGTCGGTGGAGTACGCCGCGGTCAGGTTCGTGCCGTCGGAGATGAGCCGGACGTAGTACGTGTCCCCCGGCTGCGCGTTGATCGCGTCGGCGGCCTCGTTGCGCGGGGTGCCGGCGCTCTCGCGGATGAACTCGATCTTCCGCGAGCCGGAGTACAGCAGGTCCACCTTGGCGTAGTTGTCGTCGTCGCCGTAGAGGATCAGGCCGGCCTGCTGGTAGTTCACCGCCGCCGGGAGGGTCACCTTCGCGGTGGCCTGCCAGGCGCCGGTCGGGGCGGGCTGCAGCACGAGGTTGGTCGCGCCGTTGGTGCCGCCGTACAGGTCACCCGAGGCGGTCGGCAGGCGCAGCGCGCCGCCGCTCACCGAGAGCGCCTGCGTCTCCCGCACGACCGTCCACCTCGTACGGTCCAGTTCGGACCCGAGGAAGTCGTCCGAGCGGGTGCCGAAGCACTGGGTGTTGGGCGCTTCGGCCCGCACCGCCACCGTCGCGGTTCCCTTGGCGCCGCGCGCGTCGGTGACCGTGAGCGTCGCCGTGAAGTTGCCCGGCGCGGTGTACGTGTGCGTGGCGTTCGCCGTCGCCGCGGTGCCGCCGTCGCCGAAGTCCCAGGCGTAGGTGAGCGGGTTGTCGCCGTCGGGGTCGGTCGCCGAGCCGGTGAAGGAGACCGTGAACGGCGTCGTGCCGCTCGCCGGGCTGGCGGTCGCCGTCACGACCGGCGGCGCGTTGTCGGTCACGCCGCGGCCGAGGAAGTCGATCCAGTTGATGTTGTACCCCGCACCCGTGCCGGTGGCGATGAAGAACAGCTCACCGGTTGTGGTGCTCGCGGAGATGGGCACGTTCAGGTTGACGTACGTCTGCCACCCGCCGGTGCCGGGCACCGCGACCGAGCCGACGATCGGCCCGTCGAGCGATCCGGTCCGGATCTGGATCGTGCCGCCGCTGGCGTTGTTGCTCGCGGCCCGGATCCGCAGGCTGTCGATCCCGGTGAGGTTCACCGGCTTGAAGGAGAACCAGTCGCCCTCCTCGACGAACCCGATGTTCTGGAAGCCGCCCTGCGGGTCGCCCGTG
Source organism: Dactylosporangium sp. NPDC000555 (assembly GCF_040300025.1). Classification (NCBI taxonomy): domain Bacteria; kingdom Bacillati; phylum Actinomycetota; class Actinomycetes; order Micromonosporales; family Micromonosporaceae; genus Dactylosporangium; species Dactylosporangium sp. NPDC000555. The sequence continues at coordinate 76,730 of NZ_JBEPDB010000023.1, forward strand.
GTCTCCCGCTGCACGCCGGGGGTGCCGCCCGAGTTGACGCCGGGGACCCGCCCGGTCGCCGTGAAGTACTCGGCCTGCATGCGCTTGGGCTGCAGCCTGATCAGCGAACGCCCGGTCAGCGGCGCCGCTCCGCCCGGCCCGCCACGGTCCACATAGGACGCCTCGATCACGGCGAAGACGTTGGCCTCCGCGCCGTGGCCGCTGGCCAGCGAGGTCTGCACGGTGCCGGAGCAGCCGGTGTACTGCTCGAGCGGGTGGGCGTGCTCGTCGTGCCCGAGCAGGTACTGCACCTGGACCTTCGAGCAGTCGATCTGCCCGTCCTCGGGGTCGCTGACCTCGACGGTGAACTTGACCTGGTCGCCCCACTCGTAGAAGCCACCGTCCGGCGGCAGCGTGATCTTCACCGTCGGCGCCGTGTTGCCCACCGTGATCGGCACGTTCGCGGTCCCGGTGCGCCCGCCGGTGTCGGTGACGGTCAGCTGGGCGGTGAAGTTGCCGTTGCTGGTGTAGGTGTGCGCCGGGTTGGCCTCCGTGGAGGTGCCGCCGTCGCCGAACGTCCAGGCATACGTGATCGTCTGCCCGTCCGGGTCGCGCGAGCCCTGGCTGGAGAACTGCACGGTCAGCGGCGCGACGCCGCTCGTCGGCTGGGCGGCCGCCTGCGCGATGGGGGCGCGGTTGCCGGCCACGTAGTCGATCCGGTACACACCGGAGTCGCTGTTGTTGCCGCCGAAGCCGGTGCCCCACTCGATGATGTACAGCGCGCCGTCCGGGCCGAACTCCATGTCCATGGGCCGGATGACCTTCATGCCGGCCAGCAGCTGGTTGATGTCCACAAGGGACTTACCGTCGGCCGAGACCTGCATCGTGTACAGCTTGTTCTGGTTCCACTCGCCGAAGATGGCCTTGCCGTCGTAGTACGCCGGCCACTTGTTTTCCGCGGTGTTGTTCGCGTCGTAGCGGTACACCGGGCCGCCCATCGGCGCGCCGCCGCCCCCGATCTCGGGGAACTTCGCGTTACCGGCGTAGTTGTAGTCGACGGTCGCCGCGATGGCCGGTGGCAGGTTGGTCAGGCCGGTGTTGTTGGGCGAGTTGTTGACGGGCGCGGCGCAGTTGAACGCGGGGCCCGCCGGGCCGGACGGGAACGTGTAGGCCCGGTACGGCACGTTCGCGCCGGTGCAGTACGGCCAGCCGTAGTTGCCGGGCTGAGCGACGATGTTCCACTCGACGGTGTTGCCGGGCCCGCGGTTGGGGTCGGCCTGCGGTGCGTCGGGCCCGTAGTCACCCACGTACACGATGTCGGTCAGCGGGTCGACACCGATGCGGAACGGGTTGCGGAAGCCCATCGCGTAGATCTCGGGCCGGGTCTTGGCCGTGCCCGCGGAGAACAGGTTGCCGGCCGGGACCGTGTACGTCCCGTCGGCCTGCGGCGTGATCCGCAGGAGCTTGCCGCGCAGGTCGTTGGTGTTCGCCGACGTGCGCTGGGCGTCGAAGTCCTGGCGCCCCGCCCGCTCGTCCAGCGGCGAGTAGCCGCTCGACTCGAACGGGTTGCTGTTGTCGCCGGTGGCCAGGAACAGATTGCCGTGGCTGTCGAACGTCATCGAGCCGCCCTCGTGGCAGCAGGTGTTGCGCTGCGTGGTCACCACGAGCACCTGCTTCTCGCTGGCGGGGTCGATCGTGTCGCCGGTGACGGTGAAGCGGCCCAGGATGTTGCGCGGCGGGCCGGCCGCCGGGCTGTAGTACAGGTACACCCAGTGGTTCTGCGCGAAGTTCGGGTCGAGCGTGATGCCCAGCATCCCGTCCTCGTTGCCGGTGAACACCGGGATCGTGACGGCGGTGACCGTCTTGTGTGTGTCCGGCTTGACGATCTGCACGCGCCCGTCACGCTCGATGTAGAACACGCGCCCGTCGGGGGCGACGGCGAGCTCCATCGGGTTGTTGGTGTTGCTGTCCAGCGTGACCTTCTCGAAGCTGCTGGTCAGCGAGGCGCTGCAGTCGGACTTGACCACGCCGGCGGCGGTCTGGATGCCGCCGAGCAGGTGGCTCAGGAACTGCGGGTCGGTGTACGACTCCTGGGTGTGGCCGGCGCCGGTGTACCAGGAGCGGCCGCCGTCGTAGTCGCGGCACCACGCGAACGGGTGATCCGCGCCCATCGCGCCCGTGCCCGGGGTGTAGCTGGTCTCGTCCACGCTGGCCAGGACGTGCACCTTGCCCCGCGGGTTGGTGCGGTAGTTGTACCACTCGTCGTACCGGCTCCACCGCGCCGGAAGGTCCTTCGTGGACGGGTGCGCGGGGTCCTCGACCTTGATGGTGGCCTGCTGGTTCGACGGGTGGCTGTTGAACCAGGCGCCGACGAGCTCGCCGTACCAGGGCCAGTCGTACTCGGTGTCGGACGCGGCGTGCACGCCCGCGTAGCCGCCGCCGCGCTTGATGTAGCGCTCGAAGGCCCCTTGCTGTTCGGCGTTGAGCACGTCCCCGGTCGTGGACAGCCAGACGACGACCTCGTACTTGGCGAGGTTCGCGTCGGTGAAGAACGCCGAGTCCTCGGTGGTGTCGACGGTGAAGTTGTTGGCGACGCCGAGCGCCTTGATGGCGGCGATCCCGGCCGGGATCGAGTCGTGCCGGAACCCGGCGGTCTTGGAGAACACCAGGACGTCGAACGGCCCCGCGGCGGCGTTGGCCTGCGGGACCTGCTGTGCGGGCGGGGGTGCCTGGACGGGGGCCGCGTTCGCCGTGGAGGGCAGCGAGACGGCGGCCCCGGCGACGAGCGGCAGGATTGCAGCAATGATCGGCACGCGTGATGCGCGCCTTCGTACGTTGAACACGGAGCTCCTTGTGCGGGGCTTCGCGCAACGGTCGCCGATACCGCTGAGCTGGTTCGGTGGAGCGGGGGGTGCGATGGTGCGGCGGAACGCGGCCAGAAGCGCCCCGCCGAGGGCGCCACCCGACCGCCGGGGTGGTTCGTTGCGATACCTTACAAACTAGCGAGCAAGCGCTTCGTACGGAAGACGGCTGGGCGGCTTGCCCAATTAAGCGCCTTGTGTCGCGCGGGGCGAGGTCAGCCGAGGGTCCAGATCTGGCTGTCGGCGGCCCTACAGTCCCAGATGACCAGCGGGGTGCCCGCGCCCGTGCCGGCGTTGGCGTCCAGGCAACGGCGGGAGTTCGGGTTCTCCCAGGTGTTGTTCGCGTGGCGGACCCACTTCTGGGCCGGGGTGCCGTTGCAGCCGTAGGCCCACACCGCGTTGCCGTTGCCGGTGCCCGCGCTCTGCACGTCCATGCACAGGCCGTTGTCCGTGACCAGGAATGCGCCCGTGGCGGGGTTGCCCTGGACGCGCCAGCGCTGGTTGTCCGCGCGGGCGTCGCAGTTTTCCAGCACGATCACGTTGCGCTGGCCAGAGCGGTACGCGACGCACTTCTGCGACTGCTTGCCCAGCATCCGGCCCGGGATCGGCTGGACGACCGACGGCGGGGCGGAGCTCGACGACGCCGGGACCGAACTGGGCGCGGAGGCGCTGCGTGAGGCGGCCGGCGAACCGGTGCGGGAGCGCGACGGCGTCGGCGACGGGGTCGGCGTGGTGGAGGCGCTCGGCGACGGGTCGGCGCCGCCCGCGGCCGGCGCAGGGGTCTCCGGCATGGTCACGCCTGGCAGCGTCGGCGGCAGGCCGTTGTTGTGCGAGCCGCCCGAGTCGCCGCTGCTGATCCACTGGAAGGCGACGGCGCCGGTGATGAGCAGGATCAGCACGGCGACCGCCAACGCGCCGACCGGGTATCGGCGCCACGGGGCGACGCGCCGGCGGGTGCCGAGGTAGTCGTCGGCGTCCTCGGGGTCCTCCTCGGCGACGATCGCGAACGCCGGGGGTGCGTAGTCGGCGAGCGTCGGCGAGTCGTCCGCCGGCACGGTGTGGAGGGGCATGAGCTCGCCCTCGACCGTCTCGACCTCTTCGGGCGTCTCAGGATCGGCTTCGATGGCGGCGGGAGCAGAGGAGACGGCGGCGGGAGAAGCGATGTCAGCGGAAGCCGGGAGGAGGTCGGGGTCGTTCGTCACGCCGGGCAGCGACACGATGAACTCGAGGGGCTGCGACACCGCCGCGTCGGCGAAGGCGTCCATGCGGACCTCGCCGGGCAGGCTCGCGACCGTCGCCGAATCGGGCACATCCAGGTCGTCGGCCCGCACCTCCGGGATCGACGCGGTGGCGACCGCCGTCGGGCCGTCGGGGCGGCGCTGGTGCGGGATCGCGGGGATCGCCGGCTTCGCCGGGATGAAGGGCTCAGGGAGGACCGGTGCCGCCGCCGACGCCGTGTGCGGCACGCGATGGCGCACGCGCGAGGAGGCGTCGTGCGGCAAACCGCCCGCTTCGCCCGCGTCTTTCCCGTCTTCAGCGACGGACATGCGGCTAACCCCCTCCACCTGGCCAGTACCGCCCGGAGCACCGTAGCTCGCGCCGACGACGAGCGCGACCGGCCATAAGTCCGATGCGCGTCACATTCTGGACCGCCGCGGTGCGGTATTGGGCGCAGCGCGTTGCGGTCGGCCGGTAAGTTCTCCCGCATGGTGCCAGAAGGCTGGGAAACGATCGCCGCGCAGCATACGGTGTGGGGCCGCGTCGAGGACTCGACGACGTACCGTGCTCGAGCCGTCGCGCTGGCCGGAGCGCTCGCCGAGGCGCGCCGCCGTTCGGCCGGCCCGCTGGGCGACGACCCGTGGCAGGACGACGACTTCGGCGCCCGCATGTCGCGGCAGGTGGCGCGCCTGGTCGGCCTACTCCCGCCGGATGAGAGGCTCACCGGCGAGGAGGCGCTGCGGCTCGTCGTGGTACCGCTGCTGCACGACGCCCTCTGGGCGGGCCTGGCGGCGCAGGAGCGCGGGGTCGAGCCGGGCGACCTGGAGCCCTCGCAGGACGCGACGAGCGACCGGGCCGCGTTCGAGCGGTTCAGCCAGACCTACGCCCAGCCGCACCGGCGTGCGCTGGCGGCGATCCGGGCCGGGCGCCGCGAGACGGCCGCCGAGCTGGGCTGGTGGCTGCTGCACCGCTGGATCGGGCGGCGCCCGCAGGCCTACCAGCCCGCCACCATCGCGGCCCTGACCGGCTGGGCGGATACAACCGGCCGTGAGGACGTGCGCACGGCCGAGACGCTGCGCGCGATCCGGGCCGACCCGGCGTTCCTCAACCGGCACGACCGGCCCGAGTCGCTGCTGTCGCAGCGCGGCGAGGTGCGGGAGCGGCTGGTCGCGTTCCTGCTCGCCATCGCGCGGGGCCTGGCGATCGAGGTCACGGTGCTGCCCGAGGTCATCGGCGAGCACCTGGGCATCGGCGACCCGGTCACCGCCGGGCAGGTGCTGGACACGGTGCGCAACGGGCACTGGGAGCCGCGCGGGGCCACGCTGGTGCTCAGCGCCGCGTGCGCGCATCCGTCGATCGAGGTCGCGCTGCGTGCGCACATCGACACGCTCAACCAGCTGCTGGCCGAGGCGCAGCGCGCCGCCGCGCGGGACGACTCGCTGCTGCCGCTGCGGCAGCTGCCCAACCGCGCCGCGACCGACGACGTCGGGCCGCTGATGCGCGACGGCGTCCCGGCGTACCAGTCGGCCGGCGTGCGCTTCCGGCTCGCCGAGGACCGGGTGCGCGAACTGCTCATGGGCGAGCAGCTGTACGGCGACCCCGCGCTCGCCATCCGCGAGCTGTACCAGAACGCGCTGGACGCCTGCCGTTACCGCGAGGCGCGCACCGAGTACCTCACCCGCGCGCAGGACGGCCGGCTGCCGGCCCCGGCGACGTGGAACGGGAAGATCCGGTTCGTGCAGGGCGTCGACGAGCACGGCCGAGGGTTCCTCGACTGCGGCGACAACGGCGTCGGCATGGGCGTGCGCGAGCTGAGCGAGGTGTTCTCGCAGGCCGGCGTGCGCCTGGCCGACCTGCCGGAGTTCCTTGAGGAGCAGGCCGAGTGGGCCCGGCTGGACCCGCCGGTGCAGTTGTTCCCCAACAGCCGCTTCGGCATCGGCGTGCTCAGCTACTTCATGCTCGCCGACGAGCTCACCGTGGAGACCTGCCGGATGGGCCGCGACGGCCAGGCCGGCGAGCGGCTGCGGGTGTCGATAGCGGGCCCGGGCAGCCTGTTCCGCATCCAGGACCTCGGGCCGGGCACCGAGACGGGCACGACGGTCCGGCTGCACCTGCGCGACGGCGTCACCGTCAGCTCGGTCGAGGAACTGCGCAAGCTGCTGTGGGTCGCCGAGTTCACGACAGAGGCGACCGACGGCGTGCAGAGCCAGCACTGGACGCCCGGCGAGCTGTCCGCCGCCGCGAGCGCCGTCCAGGACGAGGACGAGGACGAGGACGAGGAGGGCGTCGGCCCGGGCGTCGTGGCGGCCGAGGGCTCGCGGGTGTGGTGGTGCCCGGGCAACGGTGCGCTGCTGGCCGACGGGCTCTACGCCGGCAAGGAGATCTTCGGCGCGGTGATCAACCTCAACCGCGACCTGGCGCCGCGCCTGTCCGTCGATCGGACCAAGATTCTGGCGTACCGTGAGGACGACGTCGACCGCCTGCTCTGGGAAGCCGTCCCCGCGCTCACCGCGCCGGGCACGACCCTGCTCGGCTACGACTGGCTGTGCCGGCTCGCCCCGGTGCGCCCGCTGGTCGCCGACCTGATCTTCGAGCAGGCGATCGAGCACGGGCACGGTAAGTGGGAGATGGACGGCGAGACCGTCGACGCCGCGGTCACCGGCTGCTTCGTGGCCAACGACGGGCCGGTCGGCGGGCCGGACGAGCTGGTCGAGTGGCGGCTCACGGCGCTGGCCGCGGGCGGGCGGTATCGCAAGGTGCTCAAGCCGGGGCCCGACTGGAAGCGGGCGCTACGGTCCCGCCCGTCCGACGCGCTGCTGCTCAGCGTCGACGTCGACGGCACCGGGCCGTGGCTCGACACGGTCGACATCGTCCCGCTGGTACACCTGGTCCGCGCCGCCCGCAAGACCGGCCGCTCGGCCCCCGAGGTCGCGGCGCGGCTGGAGACGCTGGGCTTCTCGCCCTCGGTCGGCGCCGAGACGGTGGGCGTGGACCCCGACGACCTGGTCTTCACCAGCCGCGACGTGGACGGCACCCGGCCGTGGCTGCAGCCCGACCAGCCCATACACCTCGTGCACCTGCTCCGGGCGGCGCACAAGTCCGGGCGGACCGTGCACCAGGTGGTGGCCCGGCTTCGGCAGCTCGGCTTCGATGTGGACGTCGACATCGACGTGCTGCCACTGGAGCAGTTCGGGCCGAAGGACCTCACCATCGCCAGCCGCGACCTCGACGGCTCCCACCCGTGGCTCGACCCGCGCGAGCCGGTGACGCTGCTGCACCTGCTGCGCGCCGCGCACAAGGTCGCGCTGCCCGCCGACGAGACCGCGGCCCGCCTGGCGCTGCTCGGCTACCAGCTCGACAGCGGCTGGGAGACGCTGGTCACCGAGCCGGACGACCTGGCGATCATCTCGCGCGACCTGGACAGCACCTCGCCGTGGCTGGACCTGAGCGAGGAGGTGGCGCCGGTGCACGTGCTGCGCGCGGCCGAGCGCACCTCGCGGCCGGTCGCCGAGGTGGTGGCCCGGCTGCGCTCGTTCGGCTTCCGGCTCGGCGGAAACCTCGACGCGATCGAGGTGGTCAAGCTCGAACCCGAGGACCTGCAACTGGCCAGCCGCGACCTCGACGGTTCGCAGCCCTGGCTGGACTCGGCGCGGCCGGTGCCGCTGATCCACCTGCTGCGGGCCGCCGAGTCCACCGGCCGCGAGGTCCGAGACGTGGCGGCACGGCTGTCGGCGTGCGGCTATCGGGTCGACATCGACCCGGATGCCATCCTCATCGACCATCTGGAGCCCGACGACCTCACCATCACCAGCGAGGACCTGGACGGGTCGGACCCGTGGCTCGACCCGATGAAGCCGGTGCCGACGATCCGCATCCTGCGGGCCGCCCAGCGGACCCGGCGAAGCGTGCACGACATCGCCGCGCGGCTGACCTTCCTCGGCTACGCGGTCAGCCTGCACGGCGCCGGCCCGTCGCTAGACCAGGTGGAGCCCGACGACCTGCTCATCACCAGCCGTGACCTGGACGGCTCGCAGCCCTGGCTGGACCTCGATGAGCAGGTGCCGCTGCCGCACCTGCTGCAGGCCGCCCGGCGGGTGCGCCGGCCGGTGCACGAGATCGCGGCCCGGCTGGAGACGCTGGGGTACACCGTCGACGTCGACCTCAGCACCATCGCGGTCGACGCGGTGAAGCCCAACGACCTGCTCCTGGCCAGCACCGACCTGGACGGCTCCCGCCCGTGGCTCGACGCCTCCCAGCCGGTGCCGCTCAACCACCTGCTGGCCGCAGCGCAAAAGATCCGCAAGCCGATCGAGGAGGTCAGCACCCGCCTGCGCGCACTGGGCTACTCCGTCCCAGACGTAGACACCCGCCTGCCAAGACTCCGCCCCGGCGGCGTCTAAAAGCAATAAGCCGCAACCAGGACGCAGGGGCGCGAAGCGAAGCGAAAGACAACCTGGCGTCCCCTGCGCCGAAGGCGCCACCAAAAAACCGCAACCAGGACGCAGGGGCGCGAAGCGCAACCAAGAAACCGCAACCAGGACGCAGGGGCGCGAAGCGCAACCAAGAAACCGCAACCAGGACGCAGGGGCGCGAAGCGCAACCAAAAGTGCGAGCGAAGCGAGCATGGGGGGTGTGGGGTGGGAACCCCCCACCGATGCTCGAGCGAAGCAAGAGCCAAGCTAGAAACAGCCCAGAAGCTCCGTCCGCGCCCACTCCAGGAACTCGGCCTGGTGCTCGCCGCCGATCTGCAGCAGGGCCACGTGCGTGCAGCCGGCGTCGACGAAGCGGCGTACGGCCTGCACGTGCTTTTCGACGTCCGGGCCGCAGGGGATCGCGGCCGCGACGTCGTCCTCGGTGACGAACGACGTGGCCGCGTCGAAGGCTCGCGGGTCGGGCAGCTCGGCCATCACCGGCCACTGCAGGCCGAACCAGCGGAACTCCGCCAGCGCCCGCTTGCGGCACTCGGCCTCGTCGCGGCCGTAGCAGAGCGCCACCTGCCCGTAGAAGGGCTTGTCGGGCCGTTTGAGTGACGGGTCGGGCTGCACGGCCACGACGCCGTCGGACATGTCGGCGATCCCCAGCGAATCGTCGCCCGAGACGGCGACGACGACCGGCACGCCCTCCTCCGGCACGTCCCACAGGCGCGCCTCGGGCACGTCGTAGTAGGAGCCCGAGTGGCGGACGGTCTCGCCGTTCAGCAGCGGTTCGATGATCTCCAGCGCCTCGGCGAGCATCTCGTGGCGCTGGCTGCGGTGCGGCCAGGCGCCGATGATGTGCTCGTTGAGGTTCTCGCCTGCGCCCAGGCCCAGGGTGAAGCGGCCCTGCGACATGACCCCGATCGTCGCCGCCTGCTGGGCCACCACCGCCGGGTGATACCGCCGGGTCGGGCAGGTCACCATCGTCATCAGGTCGATGTCGTGGGTCGCGTAGGCGGCCGCGCCGAGGACCGACCAGGCGAACGGGGAGTGCCCCTGCTCGCTCAGCCAGGGGTTGTAGTGGTCGGAGATCGCCGCGAAGTCGAACCCGGCCCCCTCGGCCCGCACGGCGTTGTCGACAAGCTCGGTCGGGCCGGCCTGCTCACACATCATCGTGTACCCGAAGTTCACCATGGGAATTCGGTACCCGCTGTGTCGTGGGTTACGCAGTTGTCGACCACTTGCAGCACATGGGTCAGAATATATCGATGTCCCCCTATTGGTCTGTGGTGCGGGACCGGGTCTTCGGCCGGGTGCTACCGGGCCTCGCGCTCTCCGCGCTCGGCGACGGGATGAGCGCGGTCGCGATCGGGTGGCTCGCGGTGCAATACGCGCCGCAGCACCAGCGGGGACTGTGGGTCGGGCTGGCCGTCGCCGCGTACACGCTGCCCGGGGCCGTCGGCGCGATCGCGCTGGCGCCGCTGCTGCGCGGGTGCGGCGGTGCGCACCTGGTGGCGCTCGACGCGGCGCTGCGCGCGGCATTCCTGGGCGCGGTACCGCTGCTGGCCGGCCTGGAGGCGCTCAACATCGGCGGATACGCGGCGCTGCTGGCCGGCTCCGCGCTGCTGGCCGCGTGGGGCTCGGCCGGACGGTACACGCTGGTGGCCCAGGTGCTGCCGACCGAGCTGCACCTACCCGCGAACGCGCTGCTCACGCTGCTCACCGAGGCCTCGACGGCGGCCGGACCGGTGCTCGCCGGGCTGCTCATCGCCTGGCTCGGGGCGCCGGCGGTGCTCGCCGTCGACGCGGCGACGTTCGCGGTGCTCGCGGCGTGCTTCGCGGCGGTCCGCACGCGGGCGCCGCTGCCGCGCCGGGAACGGCCCGCGGCCGGCCTCGCGACGATCCGCCACGACCGGGCGCTGCTCGGCCTGACCGTGCTGTCGTTCTGGTTCTTCCTGCTCTTCGGTCCGATCCCGGTGGCGGTGCCGCTGTTCGCGTCCTCCGCGCAGGAGGTCGGCCTGCTGTACACCGCCTTCGGCGTCGGCGCCGTGATCGGCGCGATCGCCATCGGAAACCTGCCCCGGCTACCCCTGTGGCCGGCCACGATCGGCTCGGTGATCGCGTTCGGGCTGCTGCTCACGCCGCTGGGGCTGGGCCTGCCGCGCTGGGCGGACATGCTGACGCTGGCGCTGGCCGGGCTCGCGTGGTCGCCGTACCCGGCCACGAGCGTGTCGCTGTTCCAGCGCGCGGTGACGGCCGAGCGGCTGCCGCCGGTGCTCGCCGCCCGCGGCGCGGTCCTGGTGCTCTCCACGCCGCTGGGCACGCTGATCGGCGCGCCGATGGTGCAGGCGGCCGGGCCGGGCAGCACGCTCGTGGCGTGCGGCGCGGCGACCACGGTGCTCGGCGCGGTCGCGCTCGTGGTCCGGCTGCGCTCGCGCGCCGATGGCGCACCCGGCGCCGCCCGCCGAGTGGGCCCGGTCGGGGCCGGTCAGGCCAAGTCGTTCAGTTCGGCCAGGACAATGCGACAGGCGCAGAGCCGCCGGGTGTACTCCCGCAGCGCCGCGATGGCCACGTCGATGTCCTCGGTCAGCACGTCCGGCAGGTCGACCAGCAGCCGCCGGCCGTCCACGGAGCCGTAGCCGCTGACCTCGAACGCGCCCTCCCGCACCCAGAGGTCCACGCCCAGGTCGACGGTGGTGCGGTCGTAACGCAGGACCACCCCGACGAGCACGAACGGCGCCTCGCCTGGGCCGATGCGGCCGATGAGCTCCCAATGCACCGATCCGTCCGTGACGGCGATCTGCTGGGCGTACCGCTGGAAATCCTCACAGGCCTCGTTGAGCGCACCGAGCAGTGCGGCGGCCCCGCCCGATCTCGCGTCCATGGTCATCCTCCTGCGGCTCGATAGGCGGCTCCCACCTGGGTCGGGGTGGTGCCGTTGCTGTAGAGGCCGGTGTCGCCGGGCTTGCTGGAGTAGAGCAGGAACCAGCTGTAGCGCTCGACGTAGGACAGGCCCTGCAGCATCGCCGTGGAGCTGTTGATGAACGCGACCTGCTGGTCCATCGACGGATAGACCGTGCCGTTGTCGAAGCGCATCAGCGCGTACTCGGTCAGCCAGATCGGCAGGTGGTAGCGGTTGTAGACGTTCTGAATGTAGGTCTTGAGCTGGTTGGTGGCGTTGGCGGAGAAGTCCCCGCCGTACCAGTGCAGGGCGATGAAGTCGACCCGGTAGCCGCGCTGCCGGATGCCGGTCATGAACTGGTCGAACCAGCCGCCCGGGGTGTCCGCGCCGTACGCGGGCGCGGGGCTGCCCAGCCGCATGCCGGTCGCCTGCAGCTGCGGCCACAGGTCGAGCACCTGTTGCGGGGTCATGTTCGACTGTTCCTTGAGGTCCGGCTCGTTGAAGGCGAGCAGCGTCTTGCCGTTCGCCTTCGCCTTGGCCAGATCGGCGGCGACGTTGCCACCGCCCCACACCATCGGCACGAACTCGACGCCGGAGACGTTCGCGACGGGGCTGGGCGACCAGTTGTAGAACCAGCCGGCCTGCACGTCGCGCAGCGCCGGGGCGTTGTTCGAGCCGAACTTGTCGTTGGTGCTGGCGCCCTTCTTGGCGCTCTTCGTCGCCGGCGGCAGCGCCGCGACCGTGGTCTTGGCGGGCGTGGGACTCGACGCGGCGCTCGGCGAGGCGCTCGGCGGGGTCGAATTCGGCGCCAGCACGCTCTGCGCCGGCATGCTCTCCGTCGGCACGCTCTCCGCCTGCGGCGGCGCTTGGTCGGGCGAGCCGGACGGCGCCGCCGCGGTGATCGCGGGCTGGCTCTCGCCCTGGGTGGCGATATACACCGCGCCGGCGGTGCCCGCGAGCACGACCGTCGCCGCGAGGCCGACCATCGCCGGCTTGGAGGCGGCGACCCAGCTGGCGAGCATCGCCTTGAACCCGCCGCCCTTGACGGTGGCGGCGGTGCCTGCGGACGCGCCGGTGAGCAGCGCGCCCGTGTTCGCCGCGGCGGCGGTGAACACGAACGGCACCGGGACCAACGCGACGCCGGCCAGCAGGCGCTCCGCGGCGATCATGTCGGTCCAGGCCCGGTCACACTGCCGGCAGTCGCGGGTGTGCCGCGCCAGCCGCTTGCGCCACAGCGCGGTGGGGCGCCCGTCCCAGCTGTGCAGGACGGCGCCGAACTCGGGGCAGCGGGGCCGGGCCGCGAGCGCCCGCACGACCGCCCGGGCCGCATCCAGCTGGGCCTTCATCCGCTGGATGCGCACGGCCGCGTGCTGGCGGGTCAGGTGCAGCGCCTCGACGACCTCGTCGCGGTCGAGCTGGCCGGCCGCCTCCAGCCACCACAGCGACAGCAGCTCGCGGTCGTCGTGGTCGAGCCAGCGGGTGGCCTCGGCGACCTCCTGGCGCTGGCCGGACAGGCGCAGCCGGGTGATCGCCAGGTCGGCGAAGTCGGCGCCGGGGTCGGCGGAGTCGGTCGGGTCGGCCCAGTCGCCGACCAGCGGCGCCTGCACCTGGCGGCGGTGCCGGTCGCGGACCTGGGACATGGCGATGGCCACCGCCCAGGAGCGGAAGCTCTCCGGCTCGCGCAGCCTCGGCAGCCCGTCGACGATGCGCAACATCGTCTCCTGGACGACATCGTCGACGTCCGCGTGCCCCTGCAGCGCACGCCCGACAATGTTGTAGATCAGCGGCAGATACTCGCCGACCAGGGCATCGAGTGCCCGTTGGTCGCCGGCCCTCGCCGCGATCACCGTGGCCGTGCTCATCAGCGCCTCCTGTAGAACCTATTGAGGAGACGTGGCTGCGCAGGGTCAATAACAGGTTCCCAGAAACTACTTTCGGTTACGGCGCCGCAGCAGCACGACGCCGACGACGGCCAGGCCGACGGCGAGCGCGTAGCCGACGATGTTGATCCCGAGCGTGGTCGCGTCGAGCGGCACGTCGTTGGCGGGGTCGCTGTTATCGGCTACAACCCAGGACCATAATCCGCTGCAGCACAGCGCGACCACGGAGAGCACCAGCGCGATCACGCCGCCGACGAGCAGCCCCGTGCGGTCGCCGGCCGGTCGCGCCGCCTTGGGTAGCGGCTTGCCGGTCGGGATCTGCCCGGGGTCGCGGGGCGGCTGCGGGACGGTCACCGGCGCGAGGGCCGCGTCAACCTGGGCCAGCACCTGCGGTGGGACGGGGAACACGGTCGGCTCGAGGCGGATCGTCAGGCTGTCGAAGCCGATGAGCTGGCGGCCGCCGTCCGGAAAGGCCAGCGCGACCGCGCACTGGTCGAACGGGATCGCCACCGGCGGGCGGCCCTCCTGGTCCAGTCCTACGCCGTGCGGCCCCACCACGACGCTGATCTTGCCGTCCTGGCGGGAACGGAAGCGCTGGCCCTCGATCGGGCGCTCCGACCACAGCGGTGCGGGCTCGAAGCCGGCCCACTCCGCGTCGCGTCCCCGCGGCGTCTGCAGCAGGCCGGTGCCGAGCATCTCCAGTGCCACGGGGTGCAGGTCGGCCACGGTCAGGGCGCGAAGCTCGGCTCGGATCTCGTCGAGCGATTCCAGCGCAGCGCCGACGAGCAGGTCGGCCGCTTGGCCGGGCAGCCGGGCGACCTCCACCATGGGCCCACGCATGGCGTCCTCCGCCTGCGCCTTGACGGCGTCGAGGTCGGCCGCCTCGATCCGGCCGGCGCGCATCTTGGCCAGCACGTCGATGAAGCCGCCGAGGACGGCGTCGTGCCGGTCCGGCACGGAGTCGGCGAACGCGGCGATCGTGGCCTGGCCGTCGCCGCGCGGATCGTAGGAGGCCGCGACGTTGTAGGAGTTGCCGTCCTCCTGGCGCAGGCCGCGGTACAGCTCCCGCTCCAGGACCCCGGCGAACGCCGAGGCGGCCCGGCCGCGCCGCACGATGCCGTCGTAGGCGACGTGCGTGCCCTCGCCGACGAAGTACGCCGGCGTGCCCCGAAGGGCCGAGCTCGGCGCCGGAACCGGCCGGCGCACCCCCTCCGGCAGCACGAGCTTCAGCGCCGCCGGGATCCGCTCGCCGGCGACCCAGAGCGCCGCGTTCTGCCGGGTGAACCAGGTCTGGACCCACCGCTGGAGGTCGTCGCGGGTGATACGGGGCAGCCCCAGCTCGTCGTAGGCCGGCAGCCCGTAGGTGCGGGCGCCGTACCGCCACAACGCCAGCGCCTCGGCGGCCCCGCCGCGCCGGCCGTTCTCCTCCGCCCGCAGCACCTGCCGCTCGGTCTCCAGCCGGTCCAGCGGCAGCGCCTGCAGCGCGGCGCAGACGCCGTTGAGGAACGCGACGATGTCCTCCTCGCCGCCCTGCATGTGGAAGGTGGTGACGATGGCACCGGTGCTGCCGTTGTAGTGGTAGTCGGTGAGCCCGTGCCCGTGCAGGACCAGGTGTTCGGCCAGGTGCGTGATACCACGCCCGGCCAGGGTCTCGTCCGCCTGCCCGACACGGAAGGTCAGGCCGGCGATCATCGGCCCGGCGTGCTCGACGAACAGCGCCGGGACGCCGTCCACCTCCGACCGCTGGATCGTCATGCCTTCGCCGCCTTCGCCCGCGCCGACCGGTACCCAGACCGCTCGTCGAAGAAGAAGTAGCCCCAGAACACGCCGGCACCGTGGTCGCCGGCCGCGTCGAAGTGCGGCCGGGCCGCGGCGCGGTCGCCCAAGAGGGTGTACGCCAGCGCGAAGTGGCTGTGCGCGGTCACCGCCCGGTAGCCGCCGGAGCGGAACGCGGGGTGGCGCACCGACCGGTTCGCCGCCTCCTCGATCTCCTCGCGGACGTCGGTCCGGCGCCAGTACACCGTGCGAGCGCCCTCCTCCAGGTGGAACGCGATCTCGAAGTGCGCCTCGACGATGGCCAGCGCGGCGAGCGAGCCTTCCGGGCCGGAGCGCAGGCATTCCAGGCCGAACGCGTGCACCTTCTCCACGCTGCCGCCCCATTTGGGGCAGAACTGCTGCACCATCCCGGCCTGCGCGTTGTACACGTGCGGCACGTGCCGGCTGAGCCGGTCGTAGCGTCGGCGCGCCTCGTTCTGCCCCAGCTCCAGCCCGCGGTTGGTCTTGATCCGCTGGGCCCACGCGGTGGAGTTCGCCGGATCCTCGGCGGTGACCTCGATGAGCACTCGCTCGGCCCGCCGCAGGTGGTCGTGGAACGCGGCGAACTGGGCGCGGTTGACGTACTGCGCCCGCAGCGCGGTCCGGGCCTCCCAGCCGGCCGCGACGAGCCGGGCGCTGTAGAGGGTCCGGGCCAACGGGCCGGGCTCGCGCTGCGCCGCCCGGCCGAGGAACTCCTCGGCGCCCTTGACATCGGCAACGACCCGAGCGGCGTACTCGTGGTCGTCGGGGTCGGTCAGGCCCTCGAACTGCCCGGCGATCGCCGGCCAGTCCTGCTGGAGCACCGCGCGGCGCAGCTCCCGCAATTCCGGGAACGGCTCGGCGAGGTCGATGTCGGTCACGACGCGAGAGCATAGGTGAAGCCTTTTCGCGACACTGCCCCCTTTTCGGCGCGTGAGCTGTGGCTGCTTGGGTGTCAGGGGGGTGAGTGGGGCACAATGCATGCTCGTGACGACCTCGATTCACCAGCGCATCGCGGAAGAGCTCGGCGTCAAGGAGCGGCAGGTGGCCGCGGCTGTCGATCTGCTCGACGGCGGGGCCACGGTGCCCTTCATCGCTCGGTACCGCAAAGAGGCCACCGAGATGCTCGACGACGCCCAGCTGCGGACGCTGGAGGAGCGGCTGCGATACCTCCGGGAGTTGGAGGAGCGGCGGGCCGCGATCATCGAGTCGATCCGCAGCCAGGGCAAGCTGGACGAGGCGCTCGAGGCACAGATCATGGCGGCCGACTCCAAGGCCCGCCTGGAGGACATCTACCTGCCGTACAAGCCGAAGCGGCGGACCAAGGCGCAGATCGCCCGCGAGGCCGGACTGGAGCCGCTCGCCGACGGGCTGCTCGCCGACCCGACCGTGGACCCGCAGGCGGCCGCCGCCGTGTTCATCGACGCCGAGAAGGGCGTGGCCGACGCCGCGGCGGCGCTGGAGGGCGCCCGGGCCATCCTCGTCGAGCGCTTCTCCGAGGACGCGGACCTGATCGGCGACCTGCGCGAGAAGATGTGGGGCCAGGGCCGGCTCGTGTCGAAGATGCGCGAGGGCAAGGAGACCGACGGCGCCAAGTTCTCCGACTACTTCGACTTCAGCGAGCCGTTCACCAAGCTGCCCTCGCACCGGATCCTCGCGATGTTCCGCGGGGAGAAGGAGGAGATGCTCGACCTGGTGATGGAGCCCACGGCCGACCCGGAGGCACCGTCGCTGTTCGAGCCGGCGATCGCGTCGAAGTTCGGCATCCGCGACCAGGGGCGCGCGGGCGACAAGTGGCTGAGCGACACCGTCCGCTGGGCCTGGCGCACCCGGATCCTGGTGCACCTCGGCATCGACCTGCGGATGCGGCTGTGGCAGGCGGCCGAGGAGGAGGCGGTGCGGGTCTTCGCCGCCAACCTGCGCGACCTGCTGCTCGCCGCCCCGGCCGGCACCCGCGCCACGATGGGCCTCGACCCGGGCTTCCGCACCGGCGTCAAGGTGGCCGTCGTCGACGCCACCGGCAAGGTGGTCGACACCCACACGATCTACCCGCACGTGCCGCAGAACAAGTGGAACGAGTCGATCGCGATCCTGGCCGCGCTGTGCCAGAAGCACAAGGTCGAGCTCGTCGCGATCGGCAACGGCACCGCCTCCCGCGAGACCGACAAGCTCGCCGCCGACCTGGTCAAGCAGTATCCGCAGCTCAGCATCGTGAAGGTGATGGTCTCCGAGGCGGGCGCTTCGGTGTACTCCGCCTCCGCCTTTGCCTCGCAGGAGCTGCCCGGCCTCGACGTGTCGCTGCGCGGCGCGGTCTCCATCGCCCGCCGGCTACAGGACCCGCTCGCCGAGCTGGTCAAGATCGACCCGAAGTCGATCGGCGTCGGGCAGTATCAGCACGACCTCTCCGAGTCGAAGCTCAGCCGCTCCCTTGACGCGGTCGTCGAGGACTGCGTCAACGGCGTCGGCGTCGACGTCAACACCGCGTCGGCACCGCTGCTGACCCGGGTCTCCGGCATCGGCGCCAGCCTGGCCGACGCGATCGTCGCGCACCGCGACGCCAACGGCCCGTTCCGCAACCGCCGGGCGCTCAGGGACGTCGCCCGGCTGGGCCCGAAGGCGTTCGAGCAGTGCGCGGGCTTCCTGCGCATCCCCGGCGGCGACGACCCGCTCGACTCCTCCTCGGTGCACCCGGAGGCCTACCCGGTGGTCCGGCGAATCCTGGCCACCACCGGCGGCGACGTCAAGTCGCTCATCGGCAACGGCACGGCCCTGGCCAAACTCAAGCCGGCCGAGTTCGTCGACGACACGTTCGGCCTGCCGACCGTGACCGACATCCTCAAGGAGCTGGAGAAGCCCGGCCGCGACCCGCGCCCGGCGTTCAAGACCGCGGCCTTCGCCGACGGCGTGGAGAAGATCTCCGACCTGACCCCTGGCATGCTGCTGGAGGGCGTGGTCACCAACGTGGCCGCGTTCGGCGCGTTCGTCGACATTGGCGTGCACCAGGACGGGCTGGTCCACGTCTCGGCCCTGTCGCGCACGTTCGTGAAGGATCCGCGCGAGGTGGTCAAGCCCGGCGACATCGTCCGGGTGAAGGTGCTCGACGTGGACATCCCGCGCAAGCGCATCTCGCTGACCCTCCGCCTGGAGGACGAGGCGACGCCCGCCCAGCGCGACGGCGGCCGCCCGCGCGGCGAGCGGCCCGACCGCGGCAACGGCGGCGGAGGAGGCGCGGGTGGTGGAAGTGGCCGCCCGCGCGGCGGCGACTCCCGCGGCGGCCGGCAGTCCCGCGAGTCGCGCGACGCGTTCTCCGGCGGCGGGGCGCTGGCCGACGCGCTGCGCCGGGCCGGCCTGGACAAGGGCCTGGACGGGCTCAAGGACCAGCGGAACAAGGACCAGCAGAAGCAGCGCCGGAAGTAGGCCGGCGCAGGCGCCAGATCCGCGTCGTCATGACGTCTCCGTCCTCGAGCGATCGGCGGACGGGGACGTCATACTCGGCGAGTTCCTCGAACAGCCGCTCCGGCAGGTGCCCGCGGCCCGGGTCGCCGACGAGCGCGTCCGCGGCGGCGGCGCGCAGGATCCTCAGTACCGTCGCGGAGACCGGCGCCGAATAGAAAACGTCCCCGGCCACGATCACCTCGGCCGGCACGGACGCCGCGGCCGTCTCGATCTCGACGCCGTTGCGGGCGGCGTTGCGCACGGCGGCGGCGAGCGCGTCGGGGTCGGTGTCCACGGCGGTCACCCGCCTCGCACCGGCCCGTTTGGCGGCGATCCCGACAAGCCCTGAGCCCGCGCCGAGGTCGGCCACCGTGCGCCCGGCGACGAGTTCGGGGTGGTCGAGCAGGTGCCGGGCGAGCGCGACCCCGCCTGGCCAGGCGAACGACCAGAACGGCGGCGGGGTGTCGCTGCGGTAGCCGCCGGTGGCGTCGAACAGCCGGATCCGCTCATCGGCCAGTTCGAGGTCGAGTTCAGGCAGCAGCGGGACTCGCATGTCTCGTCCTTCACCTCCATCTTTCCGGACGGTCGTCGTCACGGGTTACCGAGCCGGACGGTCTAGGGTGGTTGGGCAACCCGCAGCGCCACCCGTGTCCGCCCGCCCGGAGGTATTCCCGTGGATTGGCCCCCGTTCCTGCAGCTCAGCGTGCCGGTCACGCTGGCGGTGTGGGTCGCGCTGACGGCCGCCGCGCTCCGCCGCTCGCGCTCGCGGCTGCCCGAGCCCGGCGCGCCGCTGACCACCCCGCCGGGCGAGGAACCGCCGGCGGTGGTCAGCCTCATGGTGAACCGCTGGCGGTCCGACGAGGACGCGATCGACAGCACCCTGCTCGACCTGGCCGCGCGCGGCTTCCTCGAGCTGCGCCAGCCGGGCGAGGATCCCTCCGAGACTGCGGTGCGGCTGGGCAAGGGCGACGGGCGGAGCCTGACGCCCTACGAGCAGCAGGTCCTCGACCGCGTCCAAAAGCTGACCGTCGGCGGCGAGGCGCCGCTGACCAGCCTGGCGTTCCGCAGCTGGTCGGAGGCGCGCCGATGGCGCGCCGCGTTCTACCGCTCGGTGACCGAGGAGTCCCGGCACCGCGGCCTGTCCCAGCCTCGCCTGACCAGACGCACCCGCCGCACGCTGCTCGGCGCGGCGGTCGCCCCGTCCGCCTTCATGTTCGCGAGCTGGATGTGGATGTCCGCGAAGCTGCACGCGGGCCTGGCCGACCAGATCACCGGCTCGCTGATCGCCGCGAGCGCGGTGTTCCTGGCCTTGTACCTCGTGGCGGAGCTGCGCTGGAGCGACCGGAGCACGCCGGAGGGCACCCGGGTCGCGGCCGACTGGCTGTCCTACCGCGCCCACCTGGTCGCCGTCGAGGGAGTGACCGACCTGGCCCCGGCGGACGTCGCCTCGTGGGGCCGGGACGTGGCATTCGCCTCGGCGTTGGGGGTGCTCCCGACCGAGGAGGCGCTCATGCGCTCCCGGGTCGCGCTGTAAGGCGTTGCTTCGCTTCCGGGTCGCGCTGTGCTGCAGGCGCTTCCGGGAGCGGCCGATCAGGCTTGACCGCGCAGCAGCAACGTCAGGAACTCGGCGTTTGACTGCGTCTTGGCGAGGCGCTCCAGCAGCTGCTCTGTGGCCGGCTGACCGCTGGCGCCGAGCGCCTTGCGCAGCCGCTGGACGGCGAGCAGCTCGTCCGGGTGCAGGATCACGTCGTCGCGGCGGGTGCTGGACCCGTCGATGTCGATCGCGGGGAAGACCCGGCGGTCGGCGAGCTTGCGGTCGAGCTTGAGCTCGGCGTTGCCGGTGCCCTTGAACTCCTCGAAGATCACGGTGTCGCCGGTCGAGCCGGTCTCCACCAGGGCGGACGCGATGATCGTCAGCGAGCCGCCGTTCTCGATGTTGCGCGCCGCGCCGAGCAGACGCTTCGGCGGATACAGCGCGTTGGCGTCGATGCCACCGGTCAGGATGCGCCCGGACGCCGGGGCCGCGTTGTTGTACGCCCGGCCGAGCCGGGTGATCGAGTCGAGCAGCAGGACCACGTCGTGACCGAGCTCGACGAGGCGCTTGGCCCGCTCGATGGCGAGCTCGGCGACGCCGGTGTGCTCCCCCGCCGGCCGGTCGAAGGTCGAGGCGATGACCTCACCCTGCACGGAGCGCTGTATCTCCGTGACCTCTTCGGGCCGCTCGTCGATGAGCAGCACCATGAGGTGGCACTCGGGGTTGTTCCGCGCGATGGCGTTGGCGATCGCCTGCAGGACCATCGTCTTGCCCGCCTTCGGTGGCGAGACGATGAGCGCCCGCTGACCCTTGCCGATGGGCATGACCAGGTCGACCAGGCGGGCGGTGAGCTGCCGCGGGCCGGTCTCCAGGCGCAGGCGCTCCTGCGGGAACAGCGCGGTCAGCTTGGCGAACTCGGGCCGGTTGCGGGCCCACTCCGGGTCGTTGCCGTGCACGGTGTCGAGCCGGGTGAGGGTGCCACCGTTGGCGCCGCCGGTGACGGCGTCGCCGTGGCGCAGGCCGTAGCGACGGACCATCGCGGCCGGGACCGTGACGTCGTCGGGGCCAGGCAGGTAACTGTCGACCCGGAGCACCATCTTGTCGCGGTAGACGTCGACGATGCCGGCGACGTCGCGCGCCTCGCCCGAGCTGGGCGGCTGCGGCTGGTTGGCCGGGCGGCTGTGGTCGCGGGTGCGTTGCGCGGAACGGGTGCGCCGCCTTCCGTGGTTCTGGCCCGAGGGGTTCTGCTTGGGGGTGGTACGTTCCAACATTTTGGTTGGGGCCATATGCGTCCTCCTAAGGACTGTGCGGCCGGGAAAGGTGAATCTCCGGATCCGCGTGCCCGATGAACCTGACTGCGCTGCGTGTGCGGTGGCCGCCTGGCTTCCTGCGCGAGAGCGTGACACGCGGTGGCGAAGGGCGTCCCCGGGCGGCAGATTGCCGACTTCCGCGGGACTGAATCGACCGTAACGCGAAACGGCAACCTTGGGCAAGCCCCACGGAGGCGTGGCGCGCTACCGCGCGGCACCCGAACGCATCCCCGGACGGCACCGGATCAGCGGTTCTCTGAATGGTGTCACGGAGCACACCGATCGTGGGGGTTGACATGAACACGATGTTCGACACAGTGCGGGCCGAGGCCCTGTTCGCCTCCTCCCTGCAAGCGTCGCAGAAGCCGGCGCCGGTGGAGGTGCGCAACGCCGTAACCGGTGCGCTGCGCCGCTACGGCATCAACGGCTGCACCGCCCGGGTCGCCGGCGAGTTCGGGGAGCACCCCGAGACCGCCGCGGCCCGCATGGGGTGGGCGCTGGAGATGATCCGCTCGGCGTACCAGGAGTTGGCCTCCCGCGAGTTCGCGTACGCCGGCTGAGCTACGTTTCCGACGACGACCAATGCGGTATCAATCGGATTGTGGACCTTCGCCTGACCGTCGACCTGCCCCGCGACGTGGATCGCGTGAACACCCTCAGGCATGTTCTGGACGGGGCGCTGGCCGGGCTCGGCGTGGCCGAACAGGCCCGGACAGACATCGCCCTCATCGTCAACGAGACGTGGGCGAACGTGATTGCTCACGTTCGGATCGGCGTCGCCTTTCAGGTCCGGGCGACCGTCGACGAGACGCGCTGTGTGATTGAGGTCACGCACCCGGATGAACCCGCCACCGAAATCGGCAACGCCCTGACCGCCTCCGGACATTCCCTCCGGGTCGTACGCTCCCTCGCCGACGACGTCGATGTGGACAGCGACGGCCTCCTCATGAAGGTCACGAAGCTGCTATGACGGAATTCGCCGCCCAGGCCACCCCCGCCGCGGACGGCACGATCACCGTGACCGCCTCCGGCGAGCTCGACATGACCACCGCCCCCGAACTGATCAACGTGCTGCGCAAGGCGATCCACAGACACGGCCCGTCGCGGGTCGACCTCGACCTGACCGGGGTGACCTTCATGGACTCCACCGGCCTGCAGGTCCTGGTGGCCGCCAACACCGACGTCGGCGGCGAGCTGCGGATCACCGGCACGAGCCCGACGGTGCACCGATTGCTGCAGCTCACCGGCGTCCTGGAGGAATTCGGGTTGCCTTCGGCACGTTCTGGTGGAATAGCGACATAACCATTTCGCAACCGGACAGTCCCCGCACCGGCACCTGGATAGGAGTTAGCTGGACACAGCAGGAGGTCTCACAATGGAGTCCACGTTCCAAGCGGTCCGCGCCGAAGCGCTCTTCGCCTCCGCGCTGCAGATGTCCCAGCGCCCGGTCGACGCGGATGTGCGCGCGGCCGTGACGAGCACCCTGCGCCGCATCGGCGAGCAGGGCTGCGTCGCCTGCGTGGCGACGGAGTTCGGCGATCACCCCGAGACCGCCACCACCAGGATGAGCTGGGCGTTGATCATGATCCGGCACGCGTACGCCGAATCATGCACCCCGGAGGTCTTCGCCAGCCCACGGGCGTCGCTGAACTGAAGCATCGCGGCCATCCCGGCCCGGCCCGCTCAGGCGGCCGGGCCCTTTTCGTCTCCGGCCTCGCCCGCTTTCGTGTCGGGCCTCATCCGTTGCGGGGCTCCCGCCGGGCGGCCCCGATCGGGACGGAGAACGGGCCGGCGATGCGCCCGCCAGGCCCGTCCACAGAAACCGCAAAGCCCCCGCCGAGGTTGTCGGACGGGGGCTTGCTACTCCTTCGGCCGTGAAGCGGGTCTCGGCCTACGACTGGGGGTGTGTCAGACCGCGCGGATGTTGTCGGCCTGCGGCCCCTTCTGGCCCTGCGTGATCTCGAACTCGACCTTCTGACCCTCGGCCAGCTCGCGGTAGCCGGTGGCCTGGATCGCCGAGTAGTGCGCGAACACGTCGGGCCCACCGTTGTCCTGCGAGATGAAGCCGTAGCCCTTCTCCGAGTTGAACCACTTCACCGTGCCTGTTGCCACGTGTAACTCCTTAGCGACGGCGCCCCGATCCGCACCTCACGGATCAATGTTGAAACAGGCACACGCCACGGAGGAGACGGTAGCTTGCGCGCTGCAAAAGCGCAGCCCCGGTATCGCCATGCGGACCCGATCGACTACCAAACTGAAATGCACACACAAACCTTCTGAACACTCAGCGTATTGCGTCAATGAACAGTCAGTGATAGAACGATCGGCTTCAACCCCACAAGGCTCGCGCAGGGCGTAGGAATCTAGTACAGTCGGCTCAGTTCACATCGTCCGAACGGCTTGTTTGGGCGCGGGGCTCCGTCCAGCAGCGGCGGATCGACCCCGGTGAGCCCCGCAGGTCTTGCACCGGCGCTCAAGAAACGGGTGCCGAGAGCGATTCTTTGACCGGCGTGGCGGCGCATGCCAAACCTTCTCGGGCCGCAGCACCCGTCTGCGCCCAGGCCGCCGCCGGTCACCCCGCACCAGAAGGGTCAAACCCGTGACCGTCTCCGCCGACCGTGCAATCAACCGTGCCGACTCCGTCGACTACACCAACCGCGCCGTCTGCGTCGACCGTGCCATCGAGCGCGCCCTTGCCGAGCACGCCCCGAACACCCAAGGTGGCGGCGAAACCTCCGGCACGAGCACCCGCGCCACCGACGCCCAGGCCCGAGCGCTGCTCTCGCTGATGGCCGACCTCCCGGCCGGCGCCGACCGCGAGCGCGTCCGCGCCCGGCTGATCGAGCTGTACATCCCGCTGGCCGAGTATCT